>NZ_CP023315.3:3900000-4144051 GCF_002310375.3 Caulobacter vibrioides | reverse complement strand
ATTAAGGTCTTCAAGGCGCTGGTCATCCATCCACATGATTAACAGCGCGTTAACCCCATGTGGGAAGGCCTGGGGGAAAGCCGGGACGGCGTGTGCGAGTCACTCGCCTCTCAGGCGTTTTCCCCAGTTTGCAGTTGCCCATCCGCTCCTGCCTACAATCTTAATTTCTTATTAAGATATGTTAGAAAGATCTTAAGGGACGTGCGGGCTTGAGCCGGAGCCCGCGCCGGGCTTTAACCCGGTCCATGACGTCTTCCTCTCCGAACCTAAAGCAGACACCGAAGTTTCTCTCCGCGCTGCAGGGCCAGTCGCATGCGAACCCTCCGGTGTGGTTCATGCGCCAGGCGGGCCGGTATCTGCCGGAGTATCGCGCGGTGCGTGCGACAGCGCCGGACTTCATCAGCTTCTGCTTTGATCCAGAGAAGGCCGCAGAGGTTACGCTGCAGCCCATGCGGCGGTTTCCCTTCGACGCCTCGATCGTCTTTGCGGACATCCTGCTGATCCCGGGGGCTCTGGGCCAGAAGGTCTGGTTCGAAGCCGGCGAGGGTCCCAAGCTCGGCGATATGCCGTCCGTGGAGTCCATGGCTGAGAAGGCCGGGGAGGCGGGCAAGGCCCTTTCGCTGGTCGGGGAGACGCTGACGCGGGTTCGCGCGGCGCTTGATCCGGACAAGGCCCTGATCGGTTTCGCCGGCGCGCCCTGGACCGTGGCGACCTATATGATCGAGAAGGGCTCCAGCGACCGAAGCGGCGCACGCACCTTCGCCTATCGGAACCCAGAGATGCTGGACGCGATGATCCAGGTTCTGGTCGACGCAACGATCGACTATCTGGCCATGCAGGTCGATGCCGGCGCCCAGGCGCTGAAGCTGTTCGAGAGCTGGGCCGAGGGTCTGTCGGAACCGCTGTTCGACCGTCTGGTCACCCAGCCGCATATCCGGATCATCGAAGGCCTGCGGGCGCGGGGCGTCACCGTGCCGATCATCGGCTTCCCGCGCGGAGCCGGGACCCTGGTCGAGGACTACGCCGCCAGAACCCCCGTGCAGGGCGTGGCGCTGGACACCTCGGCCTCGGCCAAGCTTGGCCAGACGATCCAGAAGACCAAGACCATCCAGGGGGCGCTGGACCCGCTGCTGCTCCGCGCCGGCGGCGATGCGCTGTTGAAGCGTGTCGACGAGATGCTCGAGCAGTGGAACCAGGGCCCCTATATCTTCAACCTGGGTCACGGCATCCTGCCTGATACGCCGATCGCCCACGTCGAGGCGGTGCTTGAACGTGTGACCGGACAGAAGGTGGGCCAATGACCCAGAAGCTCGCCGTCGTTCTTTTCAATCTTGGCGGGCCCGATGGCCCCGACGCGGTTCGCCCGTTTCTGTTCAACCTTTTCCGCGATCCGGCGATCATCGGGGCGCCGGCGCCGATCCGCTATCCGCTGGCGGCGTTGATCTCGACCACGCGCGAAAAGTCGGCCAAGGCCAATTACGCGATCATGGGCGGCGGCTCGCCCTTGCTGCCCGAAACGGAAAAGCAGGCTCGTGCGCTAGAGGCCGCCTTGGCCCTGGCCATGCCGGGGGTCGAAGCCAAGTGCTTCATCGCCATGCGCTACTGGCATCCGTTCACGGACGAGACGGCGCGTCAGGTCGCGGCCTTCGCGCCTGACCAGGTGGTGCTGCTGCCGCTCTATCCGCAGTTTTCGACGACGACGACGGGCTCGTCGTTGAAGGCTTGGAAGAAGACCTACAAGGGCTCAGGCGTGCAGACCACGGTCGGCTGCTACCCCACCGAAGGCGGGCTGATCGAGGCTCACGCCCGGATGATCCGCGAGTCTTGGGAAAAGGCCGGCTCGCCGACGAACATCCGCTTGCTGTTCTCGGCCCATGGTCTGCCGGAGAAGGTGATCCTGGCGGGCGATCCCTATCAGAAGCAGGTCGAGGCCACCGCCGCTGCCGTCGCCGCGCATCTTCCGCCGCAGATCGAATGGACCGTCTGTTACCAGAGCCGGGTCGGACCGCTGAAGTGGATCGGCCCATCGACCGATGATGAGATCCGCCGCGCTGGCGCCGAAGGCAAGGGGCTTATGCTCACCCCGATCGCCTTTGTCTCAGAACACGTCGAGACCCTGGTCGAGCTGGACCACGAATATGCCGAGCTGGCCGAAGAGGTGGGCGTCGCGCCCTATCTGCGTGTGGCGGCCCTGGGCACAGCCCCGGAGTTCATCGACGGCCTCGCCAAGGCCGTGCGTGACTCAGTGGGCAAGGCGCCGGGGACGGTGTCGTCGGCCTGCGGCTGGCGGTGTGGCGCGGATTGGTCGAAATGTCCGTGCCGACAAGGAGCGTCGGCGTGATGGACTTCCTGGTGGCGCACTTCAACCTGGTGCGCGGGCTGCACATCTTGGCGGTGATCGCCTTCATGGCCGGCATGCTCTATCTGCCGCGCCTGTTCGTTTATCACACCCAGGCGACGCCGGGCTCCCAGATGGACGAGACCTTCAAGGTCATGGAGCGCCGCCTTCTGCGCGGCATCATCAATCCCGCCTCGATCGCGACCGCGGTGTTTGGCCTGGGCCTGATCCTGGCGGATGGTCAGATCCGCGGCTGGGACTTCCTGCTGCAGCCCTGGATGGTCGCCAAGCTGGTTGCGCTTGTCGGCCTCTACGGCTTCCACGGTTTCCTGTCGGCCTCGCGCAAGAAGTTCGAGCGGGGTGAGAATGTCCGCTCGGAGAAGTTCTGGCGGACGGTCAACGAAATCCCCTTCGTCCTAGCGATCATCATCGTGATCTCGGTGACCACGAAGTTCCTCAACCACTGAGCTTCCGGTGGCGGCGCTTGACCCGCCGCCGTCCGCGTGGTTTGCATCCACGGTCGGTTCGGCTCTCGCCGGGCCATCTCTTCCACGGACTGGCGCCCGTCCTGGCGCGCCCCGCGAGCGATCCCGCCGCAAGTCCGTTCCCCGAACGATCCGCGTCATCGTCAACAGACGCGCATATCCGGTTCACCGGATGTGACCATCGCCATTCTATCGGCCGGACTCCGTCGTGGGGACCGCGCCCATTCTTGAGTCTTGTCATGACCGAAGACACCGAAAACCAGGTTCCGACCGCCGAAGAGGCGACCATTGAAGACACCGTCGCCGATACGGCTGACGTCACCACCGAAGCCACAGTCGACGCCGGAGCGGAAGGCGAGGGCGACGACGAAGGCAGCGACATCGCCGCCGCCGTCGCGGCGCTCGGCCTCAAGTCGATGTCCCTCCAGGAGCTGAAGGAGAAATCCCCGGCCGACCTGCTGGCCTTCGCCGAGACCTTCGAGGTCGAGAACGCCAACTCCATGCGCAAGCAGGACATGATGTTCGCGATCCTGAAGACCCTCGCCGAAGAAGGCGTGGAGATCTCGGGCTCGGGCACCATGGAAGT
Source organism: Caulobacter vibrioides (assembly GCF_002310375.3). Taxonomy (GTDB): domain Bacteria; phylum Pseudomonadota; class Alphaproteobacteria; order Caulobacterales; family Caulobacteraceae; genus Caulobacter; species Caulobacter vibrioides_D. The sequence continues at coordinate 4,140,642 of NZ_CP023315.3, read as the reverse complement.
GCTGCAGGACGGCTTTGGCTTCCTGCGCTCGCCGGAAGCCAACTACCTGCCGGGTCCGGACGATATCTACGTCTCGCCGTCGCAGATCCGGAAGTATGGCCTGCGCACCGGCGACAGCGTCGAGGGCGCGATCCGATCGCCGCGGGAGGGCGAGCGCTACTTCGCCCTGACCAGCGTCACCAAGATCAATTTCGAGAGCCCCGACAACGTGCGCCACAAGGTGCACTTCGACAACCTAACGCCGCTCTATCCCGAAGAGCGCCTGAACATGGAGCTGCCCGATCCGACCGTGAAGGATCGCTCGGGCCGGGTGATCGACATCGTCGCCCCGCTGGGCAAGGGCCAGCGCTGCCTGATCGTCGCCCCGCCGCGCGTGGGTAAGACGGTGATGCTGCAGAACATCGCCAAGTCGATCGAGACCAACCACCCCGAGTGCTACCTGATCGTCCTTTTGATCGACGAGCGCCCGGAAGAAGTCACCGACATGCAGCGCACGGTGAAGGGCGAGGTCATCGCCTCGACCTTCGACGAGCCGGCCACGCGCCACGTCCAGGTGGCCGAGATGGTCATCGAGAAGGCCAAGCGCCTGGTCGAACACAAGCGCGACGTCGTCATCCTGCTGGACTCGGTCACGCGTCTGGGCCGCGCCTACAACACCACGGTCCCGTCGTCGGGCAAGGTGCTGACCGGCGGTGTCGACGCCAACGCCCTGCAGCGCCCGAAGCGCTTCTTCGGCGCGGCGCGGAATGTGGAAGAGGGCGGCTCGCTGTCAATCATCGCCACGGCCCTGATCGACACCGGCAGCCGAATGGACGAAGTCATCTTCGAAGAGTTCAAGGGCACCGGTAACTCGGAAATCGTCCTGGACCGCAAGGTCGCCGACAAGCGCATCTTCCCGGCCATCGACGTGCTCAAGTCCGGCACCCGCAAGGAAGAGCTCATCACGCCGCGCGACCAGCTGCAGAAGACCTATGTCCTGCGCCGCATCCTCAACCCGATGGGCGCGTCGGACGCGATCGAGTTCCTGCTGGACAAGCTGCGCCAGTCGAAGACGAACGGGGACTTCTTCCAGTCGATGAACACCTGAGTCCAAGCAGACTCATCCCGAAACGGAAAAGGCGCCGGTGCTACCCGGCGCCTTTTTTGTTGGGTCGTACTGGGTAAGGCCCTACGGGATCAGCAGGGTGGCGCCCACGGTCCTACGGCCTTCCAGCGCTTCGTGCGCGGCGCGGGCTTCGGCGAGCGGGAAGGTCTGGCCGATGTCGATCTTGACGGCGCCCGAGGCGAGCACCGCAAACAGCGCCTCGGCGCTTTCGTCCAGCTCCGCTGTCGTGACGATGTAGTCGAACAGCTTGGGCCGGGTGACGAAGGCCGACTTCGGCGCCAGCGCCAGCGGAGGGAAGGCGGGGGCCGGACCCGAGGCGTTACCGAACGTCACCAGCATGCCGCGCCGGGCGAGGCTGGCTAGACTGGCCTCCCAGGTATCCTTGCCGACACCGTCATAGACGACCGCCACGCCCTGGCCGGCCGTGAGTTCGGCGACCCGAGCCGCGACATCTTCGTGGCTGTAGTCGATGACATGGTCGGCGCCGAGATCGCGAGCGATCGTGGCCTTCGCCGTCGATCCCACTGTGGCCACCACCGTGGCGCCAAGGGCCTTGCACCATTGCACCAGGATCTGTCCGACGCCGCCGGCCGCCGCATGGACCAGAACCCAGTCGCCTTGTTTCACGTGGAAACATCGACGCACCAGAAACTCGGCGGTCATGCCCTTCAACAGAGCGGCCGCCGCGACCTCCAGGCTGACACCGTCGGGAACCAGCACCGCGCGCTCCGCCGGTACGACGGCGGCTTCGGCATAGGCGCCCATGGTTCCGTTATAGGCCACCCGATCACCGGCCTTGAACCGAGTGACCGCTTCGCCAACGGCTTCGACCACGCCCGCCGCTTCCAGCCCGATCACCAGCGGGGTTTTCACGGGATACAGGCCGGACCGATGATAGGTGTCGATATAGTTCAGACCCACCGCCTGGTGGCGGACGAGGATTTGACCGGGACCCGGCGAGGGCAGGGGAAGATCAACGACCTCCAGAACCTCGGGGCCGCCGGTCCTGATGGCTTGGACCGCCAGCATCAGGCGAGCGCCTTCTGGAAGAAGGTCAGGCTGCGGCCATTGGCCTTGGCCGCGTCGGCCGCGTCATAGTGCGCACCGCCCTCACGCGCGAAGGCGTGATCGCGGCCTTCGTAGGTGTGGACCTCGATCTGCGGGTGATCCTTGAGCGCGTTGAGGATCAGCTGCTGGGCTTCGGGCGGCACGAACTGATCCTTCTCCGCGATATGCATCAGCAAGGGATGGTTCAGCTTCTCGGCCTCGCCGACATGCTTCTCGATCCCGACGCCGTAGTAGGAGACCGCCGCGTCGATGTCGGTGCGGGTCGCGGTGAGGAAGGCCAGCAGGCCGCCCAGGCAGTAGCCGACCGCGCCGACCTTGCCGCTGACGCCGTCCAGCTTGCGGGCGGCGGCGATGGTCGCGGCGATGTCCGAGACACCGGCGTCCACGTCGAACGCGTTGAACAGCTCGAACGCCTTCTTCCATTCAGCTTCGCTCTGGTCGGTGATGTCGATGCCCGGCTCGATCCGCCAGAACAGGTCGGGGCAGATGGCGACAAAGCCCTGGGCGGCCAAGCCGTCACAGATGTCGCGCATCACCTTGTTGACGCCAAAGATCTCCTGGATCACGACGATGGCCGGAGCGCTCGCCGCGTTAGGGCGCGCCGCATAGGCCGAGAAGGCGCCATCCGGGGTATTGATCGTGAGGGTCTCGCTCATCGGGGCTCTCCGTCGCTTTCGGGTCCTTGTCTACAGGACCAATGTGACTTTCGACCGAAGCGCTCTACCCTGACCCGGCGGGCTTGCCCCATAACAAAATCGTGCCCTGACCGAAGGGAACCTCTGATGAAGATGACGATCGAGATCGACTGCACCCCGGTGGAGGCGCGCGCCTTTCTGGGCCTGCCCGATGTGAGCGCCTTGAACGACCACCTGGTCAAGGAGATGCAGAACCGCATGGACGCCAACATGGCCATGTTGGCGCCTGAGGAACTGATGAAGAACTGGATGGCTTTCGGGGCTGGGGCTCAGGAGTCGTTCCGCAAGCTCATGACGGCCGCCGCGGGCGCGGCGGTTGGCGGCGTGACCCCGAAGCGCGACTGAGGCCATGACGGATACGATCTTCGCCCTGGCCACGGCGGCCGGGCGCGCCGCAGTGGCCGTGGTGCGGGTGTCGGGTCCCCGGTCTGCAGAGATCGCCGCTGCTCTTTGTGGTCGCCTGCCGCCACCCCGTTTGGCGGCGGTTCGAACCTTGAAGAAGGATGGCGTGGCGCTGGACGAGGCGCTGGTGCTGCGCTTCGAAGGACCCGCCAGCTACACGGGCGAAGACAGTGTCGAGTTTCACGTGCACGGCGGCCGGGCCGTTGTCGAAGCCTTGCTTGGAGCCCTATCGGATCTGGGCGCGCGCCTCGCCGAGCCGGGAGAGTTCACACGGCGAGCGTTCGAGAACGGCAAGCTCGATCTGGCCCAGGCCGAGGGTGTCGCCGATCTGATCGACGCCGAAACCGAAGCACAGCGCCGGCAGGCCCTGGGCCAGGTGGGCGGCGCCCTCAGCCAGCGCTATGACCGCTGGCGGGATCTGCTGGTTCAGGCCCTGGCCATGCTGGAAGCGGCGGTGGACTTCCCCGACGAGGACCTGCCCGAGGAAGTCGCCGAGCGCGCCCGTCCCGGTCTTCGCCAATTGAGCGCCGAGCTGGACTCGGCCCTGGCCGACGTTTCCCGTGGACGTCGGGTGCGTGATGGCTTCCGTATCGCCTTGGTCGGCGCGCCCAACGCCGGCAAGAGCACGTTGCTCAACGGCCTTGCCGAGCGCGACGCCGCGATCGTCACCGACGTTGCGGGCACCACGAGGGACGTCATCGAGGTCCCTTTGGTTCTAGGTGGCTACAAGGTGCTGGTCGCGGATACGGCGGGTATCCGTGAGACTTCAGACGTCATCGAGGCGGAAGGTGTTCGCCGCGCCAAGGCCTGGGCCGAGGACGCGGATCTGCGGCTCTGGGTCGTCGATGGTTTTCACGTGAAACAGGCCGAGAGTCGCCCCGACGCGGTCGGGTCCGGCGACTGGCTGATCCTAAACAAGACCGATATCGCGGACGCGGCCAGCCTGGCGGCTATTGAGGCGCGCTGGGCGGAGGAGGGGCTCTCAGTACTGCGCCTGGTCGGCAAGTCCGAGGATGGGGCGCACGCACTTCGTGCAGCGCTTGCCGCCCACGTGGCGGAGGCGCTGTCGGGCGCTGAGTTCCCGGTCGCGACTCGGCTGAGGCACGCCGAGCGGCTGGCGGAGGCGAAGGGCTATCTTGATCGGGCGTTATCGGATGCCGGCCTTGAGGTCGAGCTGGCGGCCGAGGACGTTCGCCTGGCCGCGCGGGCCCTGGAGCGGATCTCGGGCCGGATTGATCCGGAGGATGTCCTGGGTCGCGTGTTCTCGACCTTCTGCATCGGCAAGTGATGTTTCACGTGGAACATCTCCCCATATTGTCCACAGCGCGCTCACAGCTGTGGCGGGGGTGTTTCACGTGAAACGCCGATGAGTCACATCGACCCGCTCGCCTGATTGGCGTATAGATCGAGTCCAGCGCCCCCGCTCAAGCCCGGGGGCGTTCGCATTGAGGCGAGCGTCTTGTCCAAGTCTTGGGATGTCATTGTCATCGGCGGCGGTCACGCCGGCTGCGAGGCGGCGGCCGCCTCGGCGCGCACTGGCGCGCGCACCCTTCTGCTGACCCATAAACTGGAAACCATCGGCGAGATGTCCTGCAACCCGGCCATTGGCGGCCTGGGCAAGGGGCATCTGGTCCGTGAGATCGACGCCCTGGATGGCGTCATGGGGCGCATGGCCGACAAGGCCGGTATCCAGTTCCGGATGTTGAACCGCTCGAAGGGCCCCGCCGTGCGCGGCCCGCGTTCGCAGATTGATCGTCGGCTGTATCGCGAGGCGATGCAGGCCGAACTGTTTTCCACGGGAAACCTCGACATCATCGCGACGGCCGCCGAGGACCTGGTTGTCGAGGACGGCAAGGTCGCTGGGGCGGTGGATGCGGACGGGCAGGTCTATCGCGCCCCTCGCGTGATCCTGACCACCGGCACCTTCCTGAAGGGCGTGATCCATCGCGGCGAGGATCGTATCCCCGCCGGCCGGGTAGGGGACCAACCCGCGATCGGCCTGTCGGACCGTCTCTATGGTCTGGGTTTCCAGATGGGACGCCTGAAGACCGGCACGCCCGCGCGTCTCAACGGCAAGACGATCGCCTGGGATCGCCTGGAGAGCCAGGCGGCCGACGACACACCCGTGCCGTTCTCTTACCTGAACGACCGCATCGACGTGCCGCAGATCGCCTGCGGGGTCACCTACACCACCGAAGAAACCCACCGGATCATCGCCGAGCGCATCGGCGAGTCGCTGGTCTATAGCGGCCGCGCCACGGGTGTCGGTCCGCGCTATTGCCCGTCGATCGAGGACAAGGTGGTCCGCTTCGCCGACAAGACCAGCCACCAGATCTTCCTGGAGCCCGAGGGCCTGGACGACGATACGGTCTATCCGAACGGCATTTCGACCTCGGTTTCGGAAGAGACCCAGCTGCTGTTCCTGCGGACGATCCCTGGTCTCGAGCAGGTGGAAGTCATCCGCTACGGCTATGCAATCGAGTACGACTATGTCGATCCGCGCGAGCTGTATCCGACGCTGGAGACCAAGCGCTTGCCGGGCCTCTACCTGGCGGGACAGATCAACGGGACGACCGGCTATGAAGAGGCGGGCGCCCAGGGTCTGGTCGCTGGCCTCAACGCCGCTCTGGCGGTGCAGGATCGCGAGCCGGCGATCTTCGCTCGCGATGAGGCCTATATCGGCGTGATGATCGACGACCTTGTCACCCGTGGCGTCACTGAGCCCTATCGCATGTTCACCAGCCGTGCCGAGTTCCGCCTGACCTTGCGCGCCGACAACGCCGACCAACGCCTGACCGATCGGGGGATCGCGCTGGGTGTCGTTGGACCGGTTCGCACCGCGGCTTGGGCCGAAAAGAAGGCGCGGCTCGACGCCGCGCGCAGCTTCGCGCGCTCGGTCACCCTGACGCCCAATGAGGCGGTGAAGGCCGGCTTCAAGGTCAATAGCGATGGCGTGCGCCGTGACGTCTTCGCCATGCTGGCCTATCCGGATGTGACGCTCGATGACCTCGGCCGGATCTGGCCCGAGGTTTTCACGTGGAACACCGATGTCCGCGAGCAGATCGAGATCGAGGCCGCCTATACCGGCTATCTGGATCGCCAGCGGGCCGACGCTGAATCCCTGCGCAAGGACGAGGACCTGCGTCTGCCGGCTGACCTTGATTACGCCGAGATCGGCAGTCTTTCGAACGAGGTGCGGGAGAAGCTGGCGCGCGTGCGGCCGCTGACCCTGGGCCAGGCCGCCCGGATCGAGGGCGTGACCCCTGGCGCTCTGACGGCGCTGCTGGCCCACGTGAGGCGCGGCCGTGCAGCCTGATCTCGCCCTTGCACCTGAAACCACCCTGGACGCCGCCGGCTTTCAGGCCCTGGTTGGCGCCACCGACGCCCAGATCGAAGACCTGGCGCGCTTCCAGGAACTGCTGGCCGAGTGGAATGAGGTCATGAACCTCGTGGGGCCGCTGACCATCGCGACCTACTGGACCAGGCACGTCCTGGACAGCGCCCAGCTGATCCCGTTGGCCCCGGACGCGACCACCTGGGCCGATCTGGGCGCCGGCGCTGGCCTGCCCGGCGTCGTCCTGGCCATACTTCTGAAGGGTAGGGCCGGGGCTAAGGTGCATCTGGTCGAGTCGATGGCCAAGCGTTGTCGCTTCTTGGAGGTTGTGGCCAAGGATCTGGACCTTCCCGTCCAAATCCATAACGCCCGGGCCGAAGATCTGAAGCTGAAGGTCGAGGTCGTCACCGCTCGCGCGTGCGCCCCGATGACCAAGCTGCTCGGCTTCGCCGAACCCTATCTGCACAAAGGGGCCTTGGGCCTGTTCCTCAAGGGGCAGGATGTCGAGGCCGAGCTCGCCGAGGCGCGCAAGGCCTGGACGTTCGAGAGCCAACTACGCACCAGTCAAAGCGACCCTCGGGGCCGCATCGTTCAAGTGAAGAGGCTTTCCCGTGTCCGCTAATCCTCTCCGCGTGCTGGCCATCGCCAATCAGAAGGGCGGGGTGGGGAAGACCACGACCGCGATCAATCTGGGCACCGCCCTGGCCGCCTGCGGCGAGCGCGTTCTGCTGATCGACGCCGACCCGCAGGGTAACTGTTCCACGGGGTTGGGCATCGGTCGCACCCAGCGTCGTACGACGCTCTATGACGTGTTGATGGGCGAGGCCCCCGTGGTCGACGCTGCGGTGAAGACTGAGCTGCCCGGCCTGGACGTCATACCGGCCGACGCCGACCTCTCGGGGGTGGAGATCGAGCTGGGTCAGACCGCGCGCCGGTCCTACCGTCTGCGCGACGCGCTGGAGACGATCCGCGCCAACGGCCCCTACACCTATGTGCTGATCGACTGCCCGCCGTCGCTGAACGTGCTGACCGTCAACGCCATGACCGCCGCCGACGCGGTGTTCGTGCCGCTGCAGTGCGAGTTCTTCGCTCTGGAGGGTCTGACCCAGCTGATGCGGACGATCGAACGGGTGCGTGGCAGCCTCAATCCGCGCCTGGAAATCCAAGGTGTTGTGCTGACCATGTATGACCGCCGCAACAGCTTGTCCGAACAGGTCGCCAAGGATGTTCGCGAGCACTTCGGCGACAAGGTCTATGACGCGGTGATCCCGCGCAATGTCCGCGTCTCGGAGGCGCCGTCGTTCGGCAAGCCCGTGCTGCTCTATGATCTCAAATGCGCCGGCAGCCAGGCCTACCTGAAGCTGGCCCGCGAGGTGATCAGCCGCGAACGTGATCGCCAGGCCAAGGCCGCCTGAACCTAACCGTAAGAACCGTAGCTTGACTGAGATAGTGATGGAGTCCGTCGTGGTGGGAGAGCCCGGTATGTCCGAAGGGCGTCGTGGTCTGGGGCGAGGGCTTTCGGCCCTGCTGGGCGAGGTCGAAGCCGCGCCGGCCCAGGCGCCCGGCGAGCAACTTGGCGGGTCCCGAGAAGCGCCCATCGAGATCCTGCAGCGTAATCCCGACCAGCCCCGTCGGACCTTCCGCGAGGAAGACCTCGAGGACCTGTCCAACTCGATCCGCGAGAAGGGCGTGCTCCAGCCCATTCTGGTACGGCCTTCGCCCGACACCACTGGAGAATACCAGATCGTCGCCGGCGAGCGCCGTTGGCGCGCGGCTCAGCGCGCCGGGCTCAAGACCGTGCCGATCATGGTGCGCGAGCTGGACGACCTGGCGGTGCTGGAAATCGGCATCATCGAGAACGTCCAGCGCGCCGACCTGAACGTCCTGGAAGAGGCGCTCTCCTACAAGGTGCTGATGGAGAAGTTCGAGCGCACCCAGGAGAACATCGCCCAGACCATCGGCAAGAGCCGCAGCCACGTGGCCAACACCATGCGCCTGCTGGCCCTACCGGACGAGGTTCAGTCCTACCTGGTTAGCGGCGAGCTGACCGCCGGCCACGCGCGCGCCATCGCCGCCGCGGCCGACCCGGTGGCCCTCGCCAAGCAGATCATCGAGGGCGGATTGTCCGTTCGCGAGACCGAGGCGCTGGCCCGCAAGGCGCCGAACCCCGGCGCAGGCAAAAGCAAGGGCGGTCGCCCGCCGCGGGTGAAGGACACCGACACCCAAGCTTTGGAGTCTGACCTCTCGTCGGTGCTGGGCCTGGATGTCTCGATCGACCACCGCGGTTCGACGGGGACCTTGACGATCACCTATGCGACGCTGGAACAGCTGGACGACCTCTGCAACCGGCTGACGCGCGGGGTCTGATCAGGCGCACGCAAATCGGTGCGATCGCCCGGTTTTCGGGTGCAAAATCACCCTTTCAAAATCGCCTCTGTCGCGCACCAAGCGGCGCCTTTCCGTACTCGGGGAGGCGCCGTTTTCGTGAGAGCAGGGCGCCGTCTGGCGATATTGGTCGCAAGCAGTTGTGCAACAAGGCTTTCCTGGAAAGCATCCACAGCGGCTCAAAGGCTCGTATTTTGGGCGTCCAGGCCGTCCTGAGCGTCTACAGCCCCAACCGACGCGCGCGACCGGCGATCATCAGGGCCAGGCGTTCGGCGATCAGCTGATCGGGCGAGCCGGAGGTCTTGCAGGCCCGATCGGCGATCAGGATCTCGCCCTGGATCTCCAGGATGGCTTCCAGGTTCCAGGCGCGGGCCTGACGCAGGAATTCTCGCTCCTGTTTCCAGAAGACACCGGCGGCCTTGGCGGCGGCCTGCAGGTCGACACCGTTCTTGTGCAGGGTCAGGACGCGGCGAAGGCGACCCAGATAATAGCCCATCGCCCTGACGGCCGCCGGACCGCCTTCACCCTCGGCGGCGGCGCGCCGCAGGGCCTGCTGCGCCGCGCCCACCTTGCCCCCGAACGCGTCGGCGGCGGCGTCGCTGAGCGAGGCTTCGGGTTCGACGCCGAGGAAGTCAGTCAGGTCGGCGGCGGTGGCGTTGATCCCGCTGCCTGGGCCAAGATAGAGCGCCAGCCGTTCGATCTCGGCGCGCGCCACGCCCCGTTCCTTGGGCAGGCGTGAAACGAAAAGGTCCAGGGCCTCGCTGTTCAGGCTGACCTTGTCATTGGCCAGGGTGTCGCGGGTCAGGCGAGCCAGGTCTCCGGCCTCGTCCTCGTAGCAGGGAATGACGGCGCAGCCGCTGGCCTTCTCGCCGACCTTGCGCAGCTGAGAGTCCCGTCCCAGGGCGCCGGCCTCGACCAGGAAGAAGGCGTCGGGATTGAGCTGGCCCTCGACATGGCGGGTCAAGGCTTCGGCGGCCTGCTTGTCGGGCCCGGCCTTCTCGCCTGAGAGTCGCAGGCGCACCAATCGGCGGCCGCCCATCAGCGACATCGCCGACAGCTCGTCCTCAAGCTTGGCGGGGTCGGAATCCAGATCGCTATCGGTGAGTTGCGCTGTGTCGAAGGGGTCGTCCGGGCGCTCGACCACACGCCGCGCCAGCGCATTGGCCCGATCACGCACGACGCCCCGGTCCTTGCCGTAGATCACGACAGCCCGGATGTCCGGGGTCGGCTCCCTGAGGAAGCGCTCGACGTCCGGACGCTTGGACAGGATCATCTAGGTCAGGCCGGCTTCTTGCCCGCCAGCCAGGTGGCGAGGTCCAACTGGATCTTGCGCGCGGCCTCGACCGCAGCGCGCTCCTGGCCGTCTTGCTGAGCCGCGATGGCGGCATAGGGCTGGTCGGCGGAGTCGTAGGTCACCGAGACGTCCGTGCGGCCCTTGTGAACCTCAGAGCCGCTCTTGGCGTCCAGCAGGCGCCAGTCGACGCTCATCCGCAGTTCATAGCGGTTGGCGACGTTATCAAGGCGGACACCGCGTGCGAAACGCTGCTCATTGACCGAGAAATAGAGCTTGTAGGCGGCGGGCGAGCCGGGGCGATGGGCCAGGGCGTCGTCGAGCTGCTCGCGCAGCAGGTAGCCGCCGCGTCCCTCGGCCGCGACGGTCTCGATGCTGGAAAGCCCGCCCTCGACCCCGGGACGGCCATACAGGGGCGTAAAGCCCGCGCAAGCCGACAGAGCCATCGTCGAAAGGGCCAGGACGGCCGCCGCCAGGGTGCGTTTCATCGCTTGGGGTCTCAGTTGGCCACGATATTGACGATACGGTCCTTGACCACGATCACCTTGCGGACCGTCAGGCCCTCAAGGTGGGCCAGGACGTTCGGATCCGCCAGAGCGATTTTCTGGACCTCGTCATCCGGAGCGCCGGCCTTGACCTTGATCTCACCCCGGCGCTTGCCGTTGATCTGGATCGGCAGGACGCGCTCGTCGTCGGCGGCCAGGCTGGGATCCGCCTTCGGCCAGGGCGCATTGACGACCATGCCCTCGCCGCCGATCCGCGCCCAGGCTTCTTCGGCCAGGTGGGGCGTGAACGGGGCGACCAGACGCGCCAGGATGTGCAAGGCCTCGGCGCGGGCGGCCAGAACGGCCTCCGACGCGCCTTCGGCCGGGGCGGCTTTGAGGGCGTTCAGGAACTCGTACAGGCGCGCCACACCGCTGTTGAACCGGAAGCCCTCGATGCTGTCGGTGACGAAGCCGATCAGCTTGTGCGCGGCCTTGCGCAGGGCGAGAGCCGCCTCGTCGCTGTCGTCGTGGGCGAAATCGCCAGCCGGCTGGCTGTCGAACTCGTTCCACAGGCGGTGCGTAAAGCGCCAGGAGCCTTCGACCCCCGAGTTCGTCCATTGAACGTCGCGCTCGGGCGGGCTGTCGGACATCACGAACAGGCGGGCGCTATCGACGCCGTAGGCCTCGAAGATGTCCTCCGGCGCCACGACGTTCTTCTTCGACTTCGACATCTTTTCGATGTCGCCGATGAGGATCGGCGCGCCGGTCTTGGCGTGCTTGGCGGTGCGGCTATTGCCTTCGGCGGTGATCACCACCTCCGAGGGTTCGACCCATTCGCCGGCCTCGTTCTTGTAGGCTTCGTGGGTGACCATGCCCTGGGTGAACAGGCCCGCGAAGGGCTCTTCGACCGACAGCAGGCCCTCGTCCTTCAGGGCGCGGGTGATGAAGCGGGCGTACAGCAGGTGCAGGATCGCGTGCTCGACGCCGCCGATATACTGGTCGACCGGCAGCCAGTGGTCGGCGGCGTCCTTGCCGACCGGCTCGGCGGCCTGCGTGTCGGCGAAGCGCGCGAAGTACCAGCTGGAGTCGATGAACGTATCCAGCGTGTCGGTTTCACGCTCGGCCGCGCCGCCGCACGACGGACAGGTCGTGTGACGCCAGGTCGGGTGGCGCAGCAGCGGGTTGCCGGGCTTGTCGAAGGTGACGTCGTCGGGCAGGGCGACCGGCAGTTGGTCTTCCGGCACGGGCACGACGCCGCATGTGGCGCAGTGGATCACCGGGATTGGGCAACCCCAGTAGCGCTGGCGCGAAACGCCCCAGTCGCGCAGGCGATAGACGGTCGCGCCCTGGCCTTGGCCGGCGGCCTCGATGCGCGCCACGGCCTCGGCCTTGGCGGTCTCGACGTCCATCCCGTCCAGGAATTCCGAATTGAAGATCTTGCCGGGGCCGACATAGGCCTCCTTGCCGACCGTGAAGGTCGCCGGGTCCTCGCCATTGGGCAGCACCACCGGCAGCACTGGCAGGTCGTACTTTCTGGCGAAGTCCAGGTCGCGCTGGTCGTGGGCCGGGCAGGCGAAGATCGCGCCCGTGCCATAGTCCATCAGGATGAAGTTGGCGATCCAGACGGGCAGGGTGATCGAGGGGTCCAGCGGGTGCTTGACCCGCAGGCCGGTGTCGTAGCCCAGCTTCTCGGCGCTCTCGATCTCGGCTTCCGAGGTGCCGCCCTTGCGGCAGTCGGCGATGAATTGCTGGATCTGCGGGTTCTCGACCGCCAGCTGCTCGGCCAGCGGGTGCTCGGGCGCGATGCCGACGAAGCTTGCGCCGAACAGGGTGTCGGGACGGGTCGTGTAGACCTCCAGCCCTTCGGCCAGGCCGTCCGGCGCTTCGCCCCCATTGGAATTGGCAAACTGGAACCTGAAGCGCAGGCCCTTGGAGCGGCCGATCCAATTCTCCTGCATCAGGCGAACCTTGTCGGGCCAGCGGTCCAGGGTCTTCAGGCCGTCGATCAGGGCGTCGGCGTAGTCGGTGATGCGCAGGAACCACTGGGTCAGCTTGCGCTTCTCGACGACCGCGCCCGAGCGCCAGCCCTTGCCGTCGATGACCTGTTCGTTGGCCAGAACGGTCATATCGACCGGGTCCCAGTTGACCGAGGCTTCCTTGCGATAGACCAGGCCACGCTTCAGCAGGCGCAGGAACCAAGCCTGCTGCTTGCCGTAATATTCCGGGTCGCAGGTGGCGAACTCGCGCGACCAGTCGACCGAGATACCCAGCGACTTCAGCTGCTCGCGCATGGCGGCGATGTTGTCATAGGTCCAGCCCTTGGGGTGGACGCCGCGCTCCATGGCCGCGTTCTCGGCCGGCATGCCAAACGCGTCCCAGCCCATCGGGTGCAGGACGTTGAAGCCCTGGGCGCGCTTGTAGCGGGCCACGACGTCGCCCATGGCGTAGTTGCGTACGTGGCCCATGTGGATGCGGCCCGACGGATACGGGAACATCTCGAGCACGTAGTATTTCGGACGGCCGTCGTTGATTTCGCCGGTCTTGAAGACGTCGGCCTTCGCCCAGGCTTCACGCCACTTGGGCTCGGTGTCTTTGGGATTGTAGCGGGCCATCGGAAACCAGGTCTTGATCGGCGGAAAGCGCGCCCGGGAGGAGCGTCCGCGATGTCATAAGCGGTTTCGCGGTCCAGGCGCGCGGAAAATCGGAGATGGAACGGGTCCCAGCCCGAAGGCTGAGACCCGACCGGGCCTTAGCCCTTGATGTTCGAAAGTCGAAGCTGACGCGCGCGCGTCAGGATCGCGTTTTCGATGTCGGCGGCGGTCTGGTCCGAAACGGGGGTGTCAGCCCAGGCGCCATTGATGTCCTTGGTCTGCTTGAACACGGTGACGTTCAGACCATCGGCGCGCAGGCGGGTGTCCAGGATGTAGACCGTGGCCTTGAAACGCTCGGCCGGGGTCTCGGGGTTCACGTACCAGTCGGTGACGATCACGCCGCCGTACGGGTCGGCCGAGGCCAGGGGCATGAAGGCCAGGGTGTCCAGGCTCGCGCGCCACAGATAGCCGTTCACGCCGATCGACCCTTCGGTCGTCGGCGCCTTGGCGCCTCCGCCAAAGCGCTTGAACGGGTTCAGGCCCGGCTCTTCGCTCTGGCCGGAAAACGTCTTGGGGGCTTTGTTGCTGGCGCATGCCGTAACGCCCAGCATCGACAGAGCCAGGACGCCCGCGGCGACACCGCGCATCACAGACCCACGCTCAAACGCCATAGTACCTCGCTCCAATGTCTCGCCGACGCTGTTCGCGCGTCCAGGCGCGCCCCCGCGGCCGGGAGCCGGTCTATAGCATGGCTGCGCCGCCTCAAAACAGGAATCGCGTGACCTCACCGCCACAGGAGTCGATTGAATCGTCGATTGTCCGGGTCCGTGCGACCAAACGCCGGTTGACCGCGTTCCAGCCAAGCCTTTAATCGCAATGTAAGGGGCTCGTTCCTACATGGAGCGAGTGGGGACAACTGAGTATAGGCGGCGAGTAGCGATGGTCGCGACGCGTTTCATCTTGGCGGGGACCGCCGCGCTGATCCTGACGGGATCGGCTGCTACGGCGTTCGCGCAGGCCAAGCCGCACGCGGTCGCCCCCGACTTCACCGTCAAGAACGACTTCACCAGCGCCGCCGCAGGCGTTCAGTACCCGCGCGACGACAAGCGCACCCTGCGTTGGGACGCCAAGAAGGGCCGCTGGGGCCTGAAGCTGGACCTAGACCAGCCCTCCAGCCGCGAAATGGAACTGCAGGACGTCAAGGCCGGCGCCTACTTCAAGGTCACGCCGTCGATCCGTGTCGGCGGCGCCGTCAGCCTGGGCGAGACCAATCCCGCCCTTGCCGCCCGCAAGGCCCAGCAGGCCGACCCCGCGCCGCGCGTGCGCCTAGAAACTGCGTTCAAGTTCTAAGCGGCTTCAGCCCGCCAGAGCCTCAACCGCCGCTATGCCGACCACGCCGCTGCCCGCCAGCGATGCGACCGTTCGCGCCCTGACACCGCCCAAGGCGTAGACGGGCAGGGTCGTGGCGTTGATCAGCTGCGCCAAACCCTCCAACCCCAAGGGTTCTCCGGCGGACGGGCTGTTGCTGGGAAAGACCGGCGAGACCACAGCGGCGTCCGCGCCTGCTCGCTCTGCGGCTTTCAAGGCCATCAGATCGTGGGCGGCGATGGTGATCAGGTAGCGCGGATGTTCCGCCCGCATGCGCGGGAGGCCGGCCGCCATCCGCTCCGGCAGGTGGACACCATCGGCGCCGACGCCTTCGGCCAAGCCGATATGCGCGCCGACCAGCAGCATCAGGCCCCGCGCGGTCGCAATCGACCGCAGACGCCGGCCTTGTTCAACAGCGTCCGCCGCGCCGAAAGCGCGAAACACGATCGCCGAGCCCTGGGGAAGACGCTCGGCGACGGCCTCCGGGTCGGGAACACGCGCCGGATCGGTGAAGAACAGCAGCTGGGGCAGCGCCATCCCGCGCACGATCCGTGGCGCGAAAGCCGAGGCCGCACTAGACAGGGCTTCCAGTTCGTTCTCACCGTCCAAGGCACGACCCCCATGTCGCAAGCGCTCGTCGAGATCCGCGCCCGTATCGCCGCCGCCGAGGCTCTCGCCGGTCGTCCGGCGGGAAGCGTGACCTTGGTGGCGGTGTCCAAGACCCAGCCTTGGGAGCATATCGCGCCCGTCCTCGACGCGGGACAGAAAGTGTTTGGCGAGAACCGGGTTCAGGAGGCCATGGAGCGCTGGGGCGACCGTCGCGAAGGCCTGGAGCTGCGCCTGATCGGTCCTCTGCAGACCAACAAGGCGCGCGAGGCGGTCGGCTTCTTCGATGTCATCGAAACGCTCGACCGCGAGAAGTTGGCGCGCGTTCTGGCCGACGAGGTCCAGCGCGCGGGCAAGGCGCCGCGCCTCTACGTGCAGGTCAATGTCGGCGAGGAGCCTCAGAAGGCCGGCGTCGCGCCAGACGACTCCGACGCCTTCATCGCCGCGTGCCGGGGGAGCTATGGCCTGGCGATCGAGGGGCTGATGTGTATTCCGCCCTTTGACCAGGACCCTGCGCCGCATTTCGCCAAGCTGTGCGCCATCGCCGCGCGCAACGGCCTCAACAGTCTGTCCATGGGGATGAGCGACGACTTCGAGATCGCCATCGCACAGGGCGCAACCTCGGTGCGGGTGGGATCGGCGCTGTTTGGAAGTCGCAACTACGGCTAGGGCGTTTTTCGAGCGAAGTGGTTCTAGTCCGCGCTGATCTCGACCGCGTCACCCGGCTGGGCCGCCGCCAGAACCGCCTCGATATCCGCGCGCGCCAGGGCCACGCAGCCCTCGGTGCCGAGATAGCCCTCCCGCGCCAGGTGCATGAAGATCGCAGATCCCATGCCCGGCACGGGCGGAGTGTCATTGTGGCCGAGGATCACCACGAGGTCGTAGACGGCGTCGTCGCGCCACATCTGCTCGGCGCTGGCGGGATAGGGGAGGGTGACCGGCAGGTTGTAGTTCGGATCGCCCGGGGCGTCGCACCAGCCGTCTTCGGGTCGGGTCGCTCGAACGGGCAGGGCGGTGTTCGGACCTTGGGGGTAGACATCCGGTCGATACCAGACCTCGCGCATCGCCCAGACGCCGAGCGGGCTTTTATTGTCGCCTTCGCGTTTCTCGGCGGCGGCGATCACGCCGGCCTTGCCCAGCGCGCAGCGCACCACGCGTCCATCCAGCTCAAAACGGCCGTCGGCATGGGCTCGAAACAGCATAAGCGGCGACTCCTCGACTTAAGGCCGCGCGCGGGGTTGTCCCCGGGGGGCGCAGCGGTGCATGTTCCGGCTTATGGCGCAACGCAAGACGCTTCTTCTGATCGACGACGACGACGACCTGCGCGGCGCGCTGGCGGAACAGTTGGCCCTGCATGAAGAGTTCGCGGTCAACGAGGCCTCGAGCGCGGGCGAGGGCGTGAAGCTGTCGCGCGAGCTCAAGCCCGACCTGATCCTGCTGGACGTGGACCTACCCGACATGGACGGCCGCGAGGCCTGCCGGCTGATGCGCAAGAACGGCGTGACCGCGCCGGTGATCATGCTCACGGCGGCCGCCAGCGACAGTGATACGATCCTTGGCCTGGAATCCGGCGCCAACGACTATGTCACCAAGCCGTTCCGCTTCGGCGTTCTGCTGGCCCGTATCCGCGCTCAGCTGCGCAGCTACGAAGCCTCGGAAGACGCTCTGTTCCGCATCGGTCCGTACGAATTCCGCCCCTCGGCCAAGCTCCTGGTCGACGAGAAGCAGAAGAAGGTGCGGCTGACCGAAAAGGAAACCAACATCCTCAAGTACCTCTATCGCGCCGGCTCCAAGCCCGTCTCGCGCGATGAGCTGCTGACCGAGGTCTGGGGCTACAACGCCGGGGTCACGACCCACACGCTGGAAACCCACGTCTATCGCCTGCGCCAGAAGATCGAGCCTGATCCGGCCGTGGCGCGGATCCTGATCACCGAGATGGGCGGCTACCGCCTGCAGCCTTAGGCTTAAGAGCCAAAAATGTCGTGTCATCCCGGCCGCAGCGCAGCGGAGAGCCGGGACCCAGGGGCGGCAGGCACAGCGCTTTGGCGCCCCCTGGGTCCCGGGTCGGCGACGCCGCCCGGGATGACAGATGTTTGGTAGCCCAAAGAAAAAGGGCCCGACCTAGCGGCCGAGCCCTTTTCCAAAACCACTTCGGCCTGACTTACGCGTTGCCGACCACGCCGCCGGCTTCGGCCTGGGCCTTGCGCGCGGCGTAGACGCCGGCGAAGTCGATCGGGTCGATCAGGAAGGGCGGGAAGCCGCCTTCGGCCGTCACGTCCGAGATCAGACGACGAGCGTACGGGAACAGGAAGCGCGGGCACTCGATCAGCAGCACCGGCTCCAGGTCCTCCTCGGGGATGCCGACGATGTGGAACAGGCCGCCATAGACCACCTCAACGTGGAACACCGCCTGGCCTTCGCGCTCGGCGCGGGCCGACAGCTTCAGGTCCACTTCGAACAGGCCGTCCGCGCGACCGCGCGCGTTCATCTCAACGCCCATGTCGATCGCCGGTTGAGCGGCGCCGGCGCGCAGCGCGTCGGGGGCCAGCGGATTCTCGAACGAGAAGTCGCGAACGAACTGGGCCAGGATGCGGATGCCCGCTTGGCCGGCCTCGGCGCCTTCCGGGGTCGCCTCGGGGGCGGTGGTGTCGGTCATTAGGATAAAATCCGTAATCGGCGGCTAGAACGCCTAAAGAAAGGTGGGCGCTGCTACCATGAGGGATGGTCTGGCGCAACGCTGGGCGCCTGACGGGCGAACTTGCCTCACCTATATAGAGATCATCTCCAGGGCCCCAAGCCCGCTGCCGGACCCCGTCGTGTTCCAGATCCTGTTCCTTGCCGCCGTGGCCGCCATCGTCCTCTACCAACTGTACGCGACCCTCGGCCGTCGCGTGGGTAGGCAACCCGAGGATGTCGCCGTAACCGCCACGCCGGGCGCCGCGTCCGCGCCCGTCGATCAGATTTTGCAATCCGAAGGCGTCGCGACGCTGAAGGCGCGCCAACCCGACTTCGACCCGGCCCGGTTCCTGACCGGCGCCCGCGCCGCCTATGAGCAGATCGTCAAGGCCTACGCCGAAGGCGATCGCGAGACGCTCAAGCCGTTGCTGGCCCCCGATGTGATGGACAATTTCGAGCGCGCCATGGTCGCCCGCGAAACAGCCGGTCGAAGCGAGAGGGTCGAGTTCCTCACCTCGCCGCGCGTTGACCTGGAGCGCATCGATGTGGTCGGCGACACCGCCAAGGCCGTGGTGCGGATCCTGGCCGAGGTTCGCACCCGCACCAAGGACGAGCGCGGCGAGGGCGTTGATGATCGTCGCACCGCCGAACTGTGGACCTTCGAGCGTGAGGTCAAGAGCACCGATCCGAACTGGAATCTATCGTTCGTGGCCGCCGCCGAGGCCTAATGAACCGCCCGTCCTATTCTTCTCTGGCGCCGCTGGCCCTGGCGGCGCTGCTTCTCAGCGCGTGCGCCAGTACGCCTGTCGAGCCACCGACGGTCTCGACGCCCGCCCCGGCGCCGTCGCCTGTCCCCCCGCCCGCTGCGGCGCCCGTTCCGCAAGGCCCAGCGCCCATCGCGCTGTCCTTTGCGAGCCTGACGGGCTGGGCTGAAGAGGACCATCTGGCGGCGCTGAACGCCTTCCGCGTTGGTTGCGGCGTGGCCAAGGATCCGGCGCTGGCTCGGGTGTGCGGTCTGGCCAAGGCGGCCAAGGCTGTGACGGGGCCGGGCGCCCGTTCTTTTATCGAAGCGAACTTCCGGCTGGAGCCCGTCGGTGGCGACGGTGCGGGCGCGGATGGTCTGCTCACCGCCTATTTCGCGCCCCAATACGAGGCGCGCATGTCGCGCAACGCCGAATTCAGCGCGCCCCTGCGCGGCCTGCCCGCTGACCTGGTGGTGCTGGATCTGGGCCCCTTCGAGCCCGCCCTGATCGGCAAGAAGATCACGGGCCACGTCGAGGGCTCGACCTTCGTCCCCTATCCTGATCGCGCCGAGATCGAGGCGGTCCCAACCGACAAGCCCCTGGCCTGGATGCGGCCCGAGGAGCTGTTCTTCCTGCAGATCCAGGGATCGGGTGTCCTGGTATTGCCGGACGGTCGCCGGGTGCGCGCGGTTTTCGCCGGCACCAACGGCAAGCCGTTCGTGGGCGTCGCCATCGCCATGCGCGACAAGGGCCTGCTCCCCGACAACAATACCTCGGCCGAGTCTATCCGGACCTGGCTGGCAGAACATCGCGGCCCCGAGGCCGACGCGATCATGCGCCTGAACCCGCGCTATGTGTTTTTCCGCACGGTTCCAGATGATGGCAACGAGCCCGCCGGCGCGGCCGGCGTTGCTCTGCCGCCGGGCCGGGCGATCGCCGTTGATCCGAGCCACCACGCCTATGGCGGCTTCTACTGGCTGGACGCCGCGGCTCCGAAACTGGCCGGCGCGTTTCCGACCTATCGCCGCGCGGTGACGGCGCTGGACACCGGCGGGGCGATCAAGGGCGAGGTGCGGGCTGACCTTTACATCGGCTCGGGCGCCGCCGCCGGCGTGGAGGCCGGCCGGGTCCGCCACACCCTGCGTCTCTATCGGCTGACGCCGAACCCTTAGCGTGAGCAAGAAGCCGCCGCCCGGACCCGACGATGACAAGCGCCTCTGGCGGCTGGTCGCCTCGACCGTGACCCCGCGCGCGCCGGTCAAACCCGAGAAGATGCGCAGCAAGGCGCGGATCCGACCGTCGCTGAAGGCCGACACCACCCTGCCGGTCGAGCCGCCGACACGTCTGGCCTCCATCGCGCCGCTGCGGCTGCATCCCGAGGACCTGAAACCGGCCGCGCCCAAGCCGCTGAAGAACCCCGCCGGCCACATCGAGCCCAATCGCAAGCTACGGATCGTCAAGGAGCGCGACCCGATCGGCGCGCGGCTCGATATGCACGGCCTGGATCAGGACCAGGCCCGCGCGACGCTGGAGGCCTTCATCCGCCGCTCGTTCAGCCAGGGGCATCGGGCGGTGCTGGTGATCACCGGCAAGGGCCGGATCGGGCAGGGGGTCTTGCGGAGCCGCACGCCCGAATGGCTGACCGACCCGTCGTTGCGCGAGATGGTCGCCGGCGTTTCCACCGCCGATCGCCGCCACGGCGGCGAGGGAGCGCTGTACGTGGCGCTGAAGCGGCGGGTTTAGTTCAACACCACTAAATCCGTGTCATCCCGGAAGCCTCGTAGAGGCTATCCGGGACCCAGGGGCCACAAGCGCCGCGCTCTTTCACCCCCTGGGTCCCGGCTCTACGCTACGCTTTGGCCGGGATGACACGAGGTTTGTGATTTAGGACTTTCTGGAAGCCTTCTCGGCGATGCCGGATGTGCCCTCGCGGGCCTCCAGCTTCTCGGCCACGGCGTCCAGCGAGACGCCCGAGGCGGCCATCAGGGCCAGCCAGTGGTAGAGCAGGTCGGCGCTTTCGGCGGCCAGCGCGTCCGGACCCTGCGCAACAGCGGCGATCACCGTCTCGACGGCTTCCTCGCCCAGCTTCTTGGCCGCTAGGGCCGGGTCGTTCAGCAGCTTGGCCGTATAGGACACCGACGGATCGCCGCCCTTGCGGGCCTCGATGGTCGCGGCCAGGCGTTGCAGCACATCGGTCAGGCGCTGGCTCATGCGGCGCCCTTCAGAGCGTCGAGGCGCACGGGGATGCCGGCGTCGGCCATGGCCTGCTTGGCCTCGCCGATCGAGATTTCGCCGAAGTGGAAGATCGAGGCGGCCAGCACGGCGGCGGCGTGGCCCTCGCGCGCGGCTTCGATCAGATGCTCAGTCTTGCCGGCCCCGCCCGAGGCGATCACCGGCACGTTCACCGCGCCCGTCACAGCCTTCAGCAGCGGGATGTCGTAGCCGATCTTGGCCCCGTCGCGGTCCATCGAGGTCAGCAGGATCTCGCCCGCGCCGCGCTCGACCACCTTGGCGGCCCATTCGACCACGTCGATCCCGGTGTCCTTGCGGCCGCCATAGGTCCAGACGTTCCAGCCCGAGCCGTCCTCGCGCGCCTTGGCGTCGATGGCCACGACCACGCACTGGGACCCAAAAGCGTCGGCGCCGCCGGCGATCAGGTCGGGGTTCTCGACGGCGGCGGTGTTGACCGAGACCTTGTCGGCGCCGGCCAGCAGAAGGCGGCGCATGTCCGACACCTGCCGCACGCCGCCGCCGACAGAGACGGGCATAAAACAGACCTCGGCGGTGCGCGAGATGACGTCCAGGATCAGGCCGCGCCCCTCGCTGGAGGCGGTGATGTCCAGGAACATCAGCTCGTCGGCGCCGGCGGCGTCATAGGCGCGGGCCTGCTCCACCGGATCGCCGGCGTCGCGCAGGGAGACGAAGTTGACCCCCTTCACCACCCGCCCGTCCTTCACGTCGAGGCAGGGAATGATCCGGGTCTTCAGCATCAGGCGGCCGCCGCGATCAGGGCTTCGGACGGCTTGATCGTGCCGGCGTAGAGCGAACGACCCAGGATCGCGCCGGCGATCTCGACGCCCTTGCGGGCCTTCAGGCGCTCGATGTCCGCGACCGCCGCGACGCCGCCCGAGGCGATGACGGGGATCGAGACGGCGTCGGCCAGCTCGCCCACGCCCTCGACATTGACGCCGGTCAGGGCGCCGTCGCGGCTGATGTCGGTGACGATCAGGGCCGCAACGCCCGCGTCCTCAAAGCGCTTGCCCAGCGAGATGGCGTCGATGTCCGACAGGCCCGTCCAGCCGTCGACCGCGACCTTGCCGTCCCGGACGTCGACCGCCACGGCGATCTGCTCGGGCCACAGGCGCGCGGCCTTCTTGACCAGTTCGGGATCGTGCACGGCCACGGTGCCCAGGATGACGCGCGAGACGCCGGCTTCGATCCAGGCCTCGACGCCTTCCAGCGTGCGGATGCCGCCGCCCAGCTGCACCGGGATCGAGATCGACTCCAGGATCTGTTCGACGGCGGCGGTGTTGATCGACTTGCCCTCGATGGCGCCGTTCAGATCAACGACGTGCAGCCACGAGAAGCCGTCCTTGACGAAGCGATGGGCCTGGTCGGCCGGCGAGGTGTTGAAGACCGTGGCCTTGTCCATGTCGCCATGCAGCAGGCGCACGCACTGGCCGTCCTTCAGGTCGATGGCGGGATAGAGGATCATGGGCGCCATTCCAGGAAGTTGGCGAGCAGGGCGAGCCCTGAAGCTTGTGATTTTTCGGGGTGGAACTGTACGCCTGCGACATTGTCCCTGGCCACAGCGGCCGTGAACGGTCCGCCGTGGTCGGCGGTCGCGACGACATCTTCCATATCGGAAGGGGTCAGGGCGAATGAGTTGGCGAAATACATGTGGGCGCCGTCCTCGATGCCCGCGAACAGGGCATGAGCGCGCGTGAAGCTGATCGCGTTCCAGCCCATGTGCGGGATGGTCAGCGACGGATCGTTGGGTTCGAGCCTCGTCACCTGACCCTGGATCCAGTCCAGGCCCGGCGTGACGCCGAACTCCAGGCCCTCTGTGGCCAGGAGTTGGTGGCCGACGCAGATGCCCATGAACGGCACGCCCCGGCCGTGGACGGCCTGGTTCATCGCCTCATAGACGCCAGTGGCGTCCAGACCCGCGCGGCACGAGGCGAACGCCCCGACGCCGGGCAGGAAGACGCGATCGGCCTTGGCGACAAGGTCGGGATCTGCGGTGACAACGATGTCGGCGTCGAGCGCGCGGCGGCGGGCCGCCTCGCGCAGGGCCTTCTCGGCCGAACGCAGGTTGCCCGACCCGTAATCGATCAGGGCGACGGTCTGCATGAAATCAGGTTCCTACAGCACGCCCTTGGTGGACGGAGCCTGACCGCCGGTCTTGGGGTCGATCTCGACCGCCTGACGCAGCGCCCGGGCCAGGGCCTTGAAGCCGCTTTCGGCGACATGGTGGGTGTTGTCGCCGTACAGGGTCTCCAGATGGACGCACGCCCCGCTGTTCATCGCGAACGCGTGGTGGAACTCCTTGAAGAGCTCGGTGTCCATCTCGCCGACCTTGGGCCGCTTGAACTCGACCTTCCAGATCAGATACGGCCGGTTCGACAGGTCGATGGCGCAGCGGGTCAGGGTCTCGTCCATCGGGATATAGGCCGAGCCGAAGCGCCGGATGCCCTTGAAGCCGTCCAGCGCCTTGTGGATCGCCTGGCCCAGCACGATGCCGGTGTCCTCGACCGTGTGGTGCATGTCGATATGCAGGTCGCCCTTGGTCTCGACCTTCAGGTCGAAGCCGCCATGGCGCGCGAAGCTCTCCAGCATATGGTCGTAGAAACCAATGCCGGTGGAGATCGTCGAGACGCCGGTCCCGTCGAGATCGATCCAGACCCGGATCTGGGTCTCCTTCGTCTCGCGGACCACTTCAGCGGTGCGGGCCATCTGAATCCTAAAGTCCGTTCTTCTGGGCCAGCTCGCGCAGGGAGACCTGCGGGCGCGGACCGTAGTGGTCGATCACCTCAGCGGCGGCGAGACTGCCCAGCTGGCCGCAGACCGGCAGCGGGCGGCCTTGCGACAGGCCAAAGAGGAAACCAGCGGCGTATTGGTCGCCCGCGCCCGTCGTGTCCACGACTTTTTCCACGGGGTAGGCCGAGATTTCGTGCAACTGCCCGTTTGCGGCGACCACCGAGCCCTTTTCGCTGCGGGTCACGGCGGCGATCTCGCACCGGGCGGCCAGAGCCTTGACGGCCTCTTCGAAGTTGGTGGTCTCGAACAGCGAGCAGACCTCGCTCTCGTTGGCGAAGACGATGTCGCACTGGGTTTCGATGAAGCCCAGCAGCGCCGACCGATGGCGGTCGACCATGAAGCTGTCGCTCAGCGTCATCGAGATCTTGCGGCCCGCGCCGTGGCAAAGGGCGGCGGCCTTGGCGAAGGCGCGGCGCGCTTCGGGCGGGTCGAACAGATAGCCTTCCAGATACGAGTACTGAGCGGCCTCGATGATCTCGGGATCGACGTCGGCGGACGTCAGCTCCACACAGGCGCCCAGATAGGTCGACATGGTGCGCTGGGCGTCGGGGGTGACGTTGATCAGGCACTGCGCCGTCGCTGGGCCCTCGGCCAGCGGCGGGGTCGTGAACACACAGCCGAGCGCCTTCATGTCGTGGCGGAAAACGCGGCCCAGCTGGTCGTCGGCGACCTTGCCGATATAGGCGGCCTTACCGCCGAAGCTGGCGACGCCGGCCATGCTGTTAGCGACGCTGCCGCCCGAAGCTTCGATCGCCGCCGACATCACATCGTAAAGGCTGGCGGCGCGCGCCGGATCGATCAGGGCCATCGAGCCCTTCACCAGGCCCTCGCGCTCGAGGAAGGTGTCGTCGCATTGTGCGATGACGTCGACAATGGCGTTGCCGATGCCGGCGACGTCGTAGAGCGCGGTCATGAAGCGGAAAAACCTTTGTAAGAACAGGACCGAAGGTCCAGGCAGCGTTGCGATTAAAGGATGTGGTCGGCCGTGGCAACGCGAGGGTTGCCCAAAGACCTGCGACATCCTAGCTGCGCTGTTCTAGCAAGCATGGGTAAACCGATGGTCGACGTTCTGCTCCTGGTCCCGGCTCGCGACGAGCCTCGCTTCGCCCACAGCTGGGGTCCGTTGTTCGAGCGCCTGGCCGCGCCGCTGCGCGCCAAGGGTTTGACCGTGGCTGCTCAGCCCTGGACCGACCCGATCGAAACCGCTCAGGCGCGCCTGGTTATGCCGTCCCTGGCCTGGGGTTATCACGGCCGTCAGCCGGAGTGGTTCGCCAAGCTGGACGCCTGGGAGACCGCCGCCATCGCGATGGTCAATCCGCCCTCGGTGCTGCGTTGGAACGCGACCAAGACCTATCTGGTCGAACTGGCCGGAAAGGGCGCGCCGGTCGTGCCGACCCACGCCCATGACGCCTTGACGATCGAGGCCGTGGACGCCGCCTTCGACGCCTTCGGGGTCGAAGAGGTGGTGGTCAAGCCGCAGGTCTCGGCCGGCTCGCACGAGACCATCCGGGTCAAGCGCGGCGGGTCGCTGGAGGGCGGTCCCACGGGTCCGGCCCTGATCCAGCCCTTCCTGCCGGCTGTGGGCGAGGAGGGAGAGCTGTCGCTGTTCTTTTTCGACGGCCAGTTCAGCCACGCGGTGGCCAAGGTCGCGGTCGATGGCGATTTCCGCGTTCAGCCGCAGTTTGGCGGCCGTGTCAGCGAGATTGCGCCTGAGCCGGAAGCTCTGCGGGCGGCCGCGATGGTGCTGGAAGCGGCCGGCCCGCCCCTGACCTATGCCCGCGTTGATTTGATCCGGGGCCTCGACCACACGCCACAGCTGATGGAGCTGGAGGTCATCGAACCGGATCTTTTCCTGGAGCACGCCCACGACAAGGGCGCGGCCTTCGCGGCGGCGGTGATGCGGGCGATGGGCTAGCGCCAAAATCCTCCCCCCAGCGGGGGAGGAGGTCCGAAGGACCGGAGGGGGAAGTGCTGCCAACCCCGCCTCTTCCCCCTCCGTCGTCTCTTCGAGCCGACACCTCACCCGCTGGGGGGAGGATTTGACCGCGCCTACGCCCCCAAGAAGAGCTCCCGCGACGGACACAGATCGCTGATCTTGCAGATCTCGCACTTGGGTTTCCTGGCCACGCAGACATAGCGGCCGTGCAGGATCAGCCAGTGGTGGGCGCGGGTCTGGTAGGGCGGTGGGACCACCCGCATCAGGTCCTGCTCGACCGCGTCCGGGGTCTTGCCGCTCGACAGCTCCAGGCGATGCGAGACCCGGAACACGTGGGTATCGACCGCGATGGCCGGCTCGATATCCAGCTCATTCAGGACCACGCTGGCGGTCTTACGGCCAACGCCGGGCAGGGCCTCAAGGTCTTCACGGGTCAACGGGACCTGACCGCCGTGTTTGTCCATGATGATGTGGGCGGCGGCGATGACGTTCTTGGCCTTGCTGCGGAACAGACCGATCGAGGCGATATACTTGGTCAGCCCTTCTTCCCCGAGCGCCAGCATCGCTTCGGCGCTATTGGCGACCTGAAACAGGGGGCCGGTGGCCTTGTTGACCTGGACGTCGGTGGCCTGGGCCGACAGGGCGACGGCCGTGACCAGCTCATAGGCGTTCGAATAGTTCAGCTCGGTCTTGGGATGCAGATCCAGACCCTCGAACCGATCGAACAGGACGGCGACGCGCTCGCGCTGGGCCGGCGAGAGGCGTTTGACGGGCTTCTTGGCGGCCTTCCGGACCGGCGTCTTGCTGACCGAAGCGGCTTTACGGGGAGTCTTGACCATGGGGCGACCATGCCGTGGGGGACTCCGCTCGCCAAGAGCGTGGCTGACACCTAAATTCGCGCCATGGCCAAGCCGATCTACATGGACCGGGTGATCGCCCCCCACCGCTCGCTGAGCCCGCAGGGCGCCGCCGTGTTGCTGGCCGTGGTCATGGCGTTCAACGTGCTGGTGGCGATCTTTCTGATCGTGATCCGCGCCCCGCCGGTTCTGCCTTTTCTCGGTCTCGACGTCCTGGCGCTCTGGATCGCCTTGCGCGCCAGCGCGCGGGCGGCCCGCCGGGTCGAGCGCATCCAGGTCACGGCCGAGGCGGTGACGGTCAGCCGCGAGGACGAAAAGGGCGCGCGCACGGTCTGGACCTCGCCGACCGCCTTCACCCGGGTCGGCGTGGAGCAGCCGGGCGAGCACGAGGTTCGCGTTCGGCTGATGATCCATCGCAAACGCCTGACCCTGGCGCGCGCCCTGGGACCGGACCAGCGCGTGGAGCTCGCCGACGCCCTGAAGGATGCGATCCGCGCGGCCCGCAACGAGCGCTGGTCGTGATCAGCGCAAGAACCGGGCGGACGGCGCTTGCCCAGAGGCCTAGCCTATGACCATGGCTTACGACGCATCCCCCCTTTCCGACGCCATTTCTGAGGCCGCGCGCCAGGAGTTGGCCCGCTTGGCCGAGCGCTCGGTCGACTACCACCGCATGGCCAAGGCGCTCCACTGGCTGGCCGAGCGGTGGTCCGATCATCCGTCGCTGGACGACGCCGCCCAGGCGGTGGGCCTTTCGCCGTTCCATTTCCAGCGCATCTTCACCCGCTGGGCGGGCGTGAGCCCGAAGACCTTTGTCTTGGCCATCGCCCACGCCGAGGCGCGACGCTCGCTGGAGGCTGGCGGCACGGTGCTGGACGCGGCCTTCGACGCCGGGCTTTCGGGACCCTCGCGCCTGCATGATCTGTTCATCGCGCAAGAAGCCGCCACGCCTGGAGAGGTGCGCCGACGCGGTGCGGGCATGCGCCTGCGCTGGGGCTGGGCGCCGACGCCGTTCGGTAAGGGCCTGTTCGTGATGGCCGATCGCGGCTTGGCGGGCCTGGCCTTCTCCGATGGCGACGACGAGGCGAGCTTCGCCGACATGCATCGGCGCTTTCCGGCCGCCGACTGGAGCCGCGACGACCTTGCGGCCCAGGCCACGGCCCTGCACGCCTTCGCCGGCGGGGAGGGGCCCTTGCCGGTCGTCCTGATCGGCTCACCGTTTCACGTCCAGGTCTGGAAGGCGCTGTTACGGATCCCGACCGGCGAGACGGCCACCTACGGCCAGGTGGCGGCCTGGGCGGGTAAGCCCAAGGCCTTCCAGGCGACCGGCGGCGCCATCGGGGCCAATCCCATCTCGCTGCTGATCCCTTGCCACCGCGCAATCGCCAAGGATGGCCGGCTGACGGGCTACCACTGGGGCCTCGCCCGCAAGGCGGCGATGCTGGGCATGGAGGCGGTCGCGGCGGCTTCCTGATCCTCCCCCTAGCGGGGGAGGTGGTCGCGAAGCGACCGGAGGGGGAAGGGGTGTTGAGCTTGCGGCTTCCCTCTCCGTCGGCTTCGCCGACACCTCTCCCTTGGGGAGAGGGTTTCTCCCAGAGCTACAAAATAAACCGGCTCAGATCCGCATTGGCCGCCAGCGCGCCCACCCGCTCCTGCACATAGGCCGCGTCGATCGTCACGGTCTCGCCGCCGCGATCGGCGGCGGTGAAGCTGATTTCCTCGACCACCTTCTCCATGACCGTCTGCAGCCGGCGGGCGCCGATGTTCTCGACCGAGCCGTTCACGGCCACCGCCGCGTCGGCCAGGGCGTCGATGGCCTCGTCAGTGAAGACCAGCGTGACCTCTTCGGTCGCCATCAGCGCCTGGTGCTGGCGGATGAGGTTGGCTTCGGGCTCTGTGAGGATGCGGCGCATATCATCGCGCGACAGGCCCTTCAGCTCTACGCGGATCGGCAGGCGGCCCTGCAGTTCCGGCAAAAGGTCCGAGGGCTTGGCGACGTGGAAGGCGCCCGAGGCGATGAACAGGATGTGGTCGGTCTTGACCGGTCCGTACTTGGTCGAGACCGTCGTGCCCTCGATCAGCGGCAAGAGATCCCGCTGCACGCCCTCGCGGCTGACATCGGCCCCCGAACGCTGCGAGGAGCTGGCGACCTTGTCGATTTCGTCCAGGAACACGATGCCGTGGTTCTCGGCCAGTTCCAGCGCCTCCTGGGTTAGGGCTTCTTGGTCCAGCAGCTTGTCGCTTTCCTCGGCGATCAGCGGCGCCCAGGCGCCCGAGACGGTGGTCTTGTGGGTCTTGGTGCGGCCGCCGCCCAGCGACTTCATCATGTCCGACAGGTTGAAAACCGCCGCGCCGGGCTGGCCGGGAATGTCGAAGCTGGGACCGCCGGTGTCGGCCAGTTGCAGCTCGATCTCCTTGTCGTCCAGCTCGCCGGCGCGCAGCTTCTTGCGGAAGGACTCGCGTGCGGCGGTCGAGCCCGGACCGGTGAGCGCGTCGAGGATGCGCTCCTCGGCGGCGCCCTCGGCCTTGGCCTTCACGGCGGCGCGGCGCTTTTCCCGCACCATGGCCAGGGCGCTTTCGACGAGGTCGCGCACGATCTGATCGACGTCGCGGCCGACATAGCCGACCTCGGTGAACTTGGTGGCTTCCACCTTCAGGAACGGCGCCTGGGCCAGCTTGGCCAGGCGGCGGGCGATCTCGGTCTTGCCGACGCCGGTGGGGCCGATCAGCAGGATGTTCTTCGGGGTCACCTCATCGCGCAGGTCGGCGGGGACCCGGCGGCGGCGCCAGCGGTTGCGCAGGGCCACGGCGACGGCCTTCTTGGCCTCGGCGTGGCCGACGATGTAGCGGTCCAGTTCGGAAACGATCTCGCGGGGCGAAAACTCGGTCATTACAGGCTTTCGACGGTCAGGTTGCCGTTGGTGTAGACGCAGATCTCGGCGGCGATGCCCATGGCCTTGCGGGCGATGTCCTCGGCCGAGAGGTCCAGATCGATCAGGGCCTTGCCGGCCGCCAGGGCGTAGTTGCCGCCCGAGCCGATCGCCGCGACCGCCCCGCCGCCGAGGCTCTCGCCGGGCTCCAGAACATCGCCGACGCCGGTGACGGTGTAGATGGCGGTCTTGTCGGCCACCAGCAGCATGGCTTCTAGCCGGCGCAGATAGCGGTCGGTCCGCCAGTCCTTGGCCAGGTCCACGCAGGCGCGGGCCAGCTGGTCGGGATACTGCTCCAGCTTGGCTTCCAGCCGTTCAATCAGGGTGAAGGCGTCAGCCGTGGCGCCGGCGAAGCCCGCGACCACCTTGCCGCCGGCCAGGCGCCGCACCTTGCGGGCGTTGCCCTTGACGACGGTTGGGCCCATGGAGACCTGTCCGTCGCCGGCGATCACGGTCGAGCCGTTCTTGCGCACCGCCAGAATGGTCGTGCCGTGCCAGTCGGGGAAGGAAGAGCTGTTACTTTGCATGGCTTCGCATGTGGCGAGGCCGGGGCGGAGGGTCAAGCGCCATGAGTTTTTCCGACGGCGAGGTCGAGCGGTACGCCCGCCATCTGGTGCTGCGCGAAGTGGGCGGCCCGGGCCAACAAAAGCTCAAGGCCGCACGGGTTCTGGTGGTGGGGGCGGGCGGTCTTGGCGCGCCCGCCGCGCTGTATCTGGCCGCCGCCGGGGTCGGGACGATCGGGTTGGTCGATCCGGACACCGTCTCGCTCTCGAACCTGCAGCGCCAGGTGCTGTACGCCACCGGCGATGTGGGCCGGCCCAAGGTCGAGGCCGCGAGCGAGCATCTGCGCGCGCTCAATCCGAACACAAGCGTCGAAATCCATCCGGTATGGCTGGGCGCCTCCAACGCCCAGGCGGTGGTTTCCGGGTATGACCTCGTTTTGGACGGCACCGACGATTTCGCGACCCGCTTCGCTGTGAGCGATGCTTGCGTTGCGCAGGGCAAGGCCCTCGTCAGCGGCGCGTTGGGGCGCTGGACGGGCCAGGTCGGCGTGTTCCACGGCCAGCCCTGCTATCGATGTCTGGTGCCAGACATCCCGCCCGACGCGGAGACCTGCGCCCTGGTGGGCGTGGTCGGGGCGCTCGCCGGCGTGATCGGCTCCATGATGGCCTTGGAGGCGGTGAAGCTGATCACCGGCGCGGGTGAGCCCCTTTCGGGGCGCTTGCTGATCTACGATGGTTTGGCCGGTGAAACCCGCACGGTCCGGATTGGGCGCGACCCTCAGTGCCCGTCCTGCGGCGCTTGACCTCCCTAGCGTAACGCCGTTCGCTATAGGCTGACTGTCTGCGGGAGTTTTGGGATGAAAACTTGGGCGCGGGGCCTGGCGATCGCGCTGGGTGTGTTGATCGCTGTCGCCGTGGGGGCCTGGTTTCTGTTGCAGAGGCCAGACATTCCCTATGCGACGCTCGAGGCCAAGTATGGCTATGCGGACTCCCGCTACATGGCGCTTCCGGGCGGCGTGCGGGCGCATTATCGCGACCTTGGACCGCGTGACGCCCCTGCGATCGTGCTGGTGCACGGCTATTCGGCCTCGACCCACGCCTGGGACGCCTGGGCCGCTCGGCTGTCCAAGTCCTACCGCGTGGTGGTGCTGGATCTCCCGGGCCATGGCCTGACGCGCACGTCGGGCCCCTATGTCGCGGGGCGCCAAGGGTTCGTCGCGGTGGTCGATGCTCTGACGGCGCGGCTGGGCCTGACCCGCTTCACGCTGGCCGGCAATTCGATGGGCGGCGCGGTGGCCTGGACCTATGCGGTCGATCATCCCGACAAGGTTCAGCGGCTTGTGCTGGTCGATGCGGCGGGATGGCCGTCCGAGAAGTCGGGCGGAGCTTTGATCTTCACCATACTTCGCCATCCGATCGGCCGCGCGCTGCTGAAGGACATCGACACCCGGCCTCTCGTCGCGCAAGGGCTACGCTCGGGCTACTGGGATCAGAGCCTGGTCACCCCGGCCTTGATCGATCGCTATGTGGAATTGTCCCGCGGCCCCGGTCATCGCGACGTTCTGCTGTCCCTGCAGAGCGGGCCCCGCCGTGACGCCACCGTCGCCGAGCTTTCGACGATCCATGTTCCGACCCTGATTATGTTCGGCCAGGAAGACCGGATCATTCCCGCCGCCGACGGCGAGAAGTTCCACAAGGCCATACCGGGGGCGACCCTGATCCTCTATCCGGGCGTGGGCCACGTGCCGATGGAGCAGATACCCGACCGCTCGGCGGCGGACCTGGAGGCCTGGCTCGCCGACCATCCGGTCGAATAACGTCGTCTTCGGGTTCGTACGGACCTGACAGCGCTGAGTCGGACCGACCATATGAGGTCGAACCAAGCGCTGGGGCGAGCATGAACGGATCTCGGATCGGACTGGACGCGCTGAAGGCCAAGGTGATGTCGCCCGAGGACGCGGCGGCGCTGATCGGTCCTGGCGAGACCGTGGGGATGAGCGGTTTTACCGGATCGGGCTATCCCAAGGCCGTTCCAACGGCCCTGGCGCGCCGCATCGAGGCCGAGCACGCCGCTGGGCGCCCCTTCAAGCTGCGGGTCTGGACCGGCGCCTCGACGGGGCCCGAGCTGGACGGGGCCCTGGCCAAGGCCAACGGCATCGAGTTTCGCCTGCCCTACAATTCCGACCCCATCGCCCGGGAGATGATCAATCGCGGCGAGATGGACTATTTCGACATGCACCTGTCGCAGGTGGCGCCGATGGCCTGGCAAGGCTTTCTGGGCCCGCTCGATACGGCGCTCATCGAGGTCACGGGAATCCGGCCGGATGGATCGCTGATCCCGTCCTCGTCCGTGGGCAACAACAAGACCTGGATCGACCGGGCCTCGAAAGTGATCCTCGAGGTGAACCGTTGGCAAAACCCCGCCCTGGAGGGGATGCACGACATCTACTACGGCACGGCCTTGCCGCCGGACCGTCGGCCCATTCCGTTGACGCGACCGGACCAGCGGATCGGCGAGCCCTATTTCCGATGCGACCCGGCCAAGGTCGTGGCGGTGGTCGAAACCGACACCCCCGATCGCAATCTGCCGTTCGATGCGCCGGGCGAGGATCACCGCGCCATCGCCGGCCACCTTCTGGAGTTCTTCCGCCACGAGGTGGCGCGCGGTCGCCTGCCCGCCAACCTGCTGCCGCTGCAGTCGGGCGTGGGCAATATCGCCAATGCGGTGATGTTTGGCCTGGTCGATGGGCCGTTCGAGGGTATGACCGCCTTTACAGAGGTCCTGCAGGACGGGATGCTGGCGCTGCTGGAGTCCGGCAGGCTGCTCAGCGCCTCGGCCACGGCCTTCTCGCTCAGCCCCGAGGCCGCCCATACGCTCAACGCCGACCTCGACAAACTCCGCGACCGCCTGGTTCTGCGACCGCAGGAGATCAGCAATCATCCCGAGCTGATCCGACGCCTGGGCTGCCTCGCCATGAACGGCATGATCGAGGCCGACATCCACGGGGCGGTGAACTCGACCCACCTGATGGGCTCGCGGATTCAGAACGGCATCGGCGGCAGCGGCGACTTCGCCCGTAACGCCTATGTCTCGATCTTCATGGCCCCCTCGACCGCCAAGGGCGGCAAGATCTCGACCATTGTCCCCAAGACCCCGCACGTCGATCACATCAACCAGGACGTCCAGGTCCTGGTCACCGAGCAGGGCCTGGCCGATCTGCGGGCCCTGTCGCCGCGGCAGCGGGCCGAGGTGATTATCGAGAACTGCGCCCATCCAGACTATCGACCGGCCCTGAAGGACTACCTGACCCGCGCGCGCCGCGACTCCTACGGCCAGCAATCGCCGACCCTGCTGATGGAGGCCTTCGCCTGGCACCAGAGGTTCATCGAGACCGGCGACATGCGGGGCTGAGGTTGCGGTCGATCAAGGCGCAACAGGGCGTCGCTCCGCCATCTGCCGCTTTCGCCCGGAGCCTTCCATGACCGACGCCGCTCAGCAGACCGCCTTCGATCAGATCGGCGGCGCCGCACCCGTCGCGGCGATGGTCAACGCCTTCTATGACCTGATGGAGACCGACCCGGCCTATGCGCGACTGCGGGCGATCCATGGGCCGGACCTGACGCCGATGCGGGCCTCGCTGGCCGGCTTCATCACCGGATGGCTGGGCGGGCCCCGCGACTGGTTCGTTCAACGGCCGGGCGTCTGCATGATGTCGCTGCACCGCGCCATGCCGATCGACGCCGAACTGGGACGGCAGTGGGTCGAGGCCATGGCGCGCGCGATGGGTCAGGCCAAGATCGAGCCGGAAATGGCGAAGGCCCTAAGCGAGGTCTTCGGCCGGATGTCGGCCAATATGACGACGCGCTGAGCCCTACAGCATCGCCGGGATGACGCGATCCGGCGGCCTGTGCCCGTCCATGAAGGTCTTCACGTTGACGATGACCTTCTCGCCCATGTCGATCCGGCCCTCGACCGTGGCCGAGCCCATGTGGGGCAGCAGCACGACGTTGGGCAGCTTCAGGAGTTTGGGGTTGATGGCCGGCTCGTGCTCGTAGACGTCGAGACCGGCCCCGGCGATCTCGCCCTTGGCCAGCATGTTGGCCAGGGCGCCCTCGTCGATCACCTCGCCCCGCGCGGTGTTGACCACGACGGCGTGCGGGCGCAGCAGCTTGAGGCGGCGGGCCGAGAGCAGGTGATAGGTGGCCGGCGTGTGCGGACAATTGACCGACACGAAGTCCATCCGGGCCAGCATCTGGTCGAGGCTTTCCCAGTAGGTGCAGCCCAGTTCCTCGGCGATGCGCGGGCTGACGGGCTTGCGGTTATGATAGTGCACCTGCATGCCGAAGGCCTTGGCGCGGCGAGCGACGGCCTGACCGATGCGGCCCATGCCGATGATGCCCAGGCGCTTGCCCCACAGGCGACGGCCCAGCATCCAGGTCGGGGACCAGCCGTGGAAGCCGCCCGCCTTGACCACCTCGGCGCCTTCGACGATCCGGCGCGAAGCGGCCATGATCAGGGTCATGGTCAGGTCGGCGGTGTCTTCGGTCAGCACGCCGGGCGTATTGGTGACGATGATGCCGCGGGCGTTGGCGGTGGCGACGTCGATATTGTCCACGCCGGCGCCAAAATTTGCGATCAGCTTGAGCCGATCGCCGGATCGCGACAGAAGGCGCGAGTCGATACGATCGGTGATCGTCGGCACGAGCACGTCGGCGCGGCTCATGGCGTCAACCAGTTCATCCGCCGTCATTGGCTTGTCGGAGACGTTCAGTTCGGTGTCGAACAGTTCGCACATCCGCGTCTCCACCGGATCGGGGAGTTTGCGGGTGACGATGACTTTGAGCTTGCGGGCGGCCATGGGCGGTTTGAAAAGCTCTCTCTGACAGGCGTTTGAAAGCTGTAGCAAAGGGGCCGGTGAGGGCCAAGCAACATGCGGTCAAAAACAGAACAAGGTTCGTCTCGAATGGGTTTGACGCGCGTCATGGTCGGAATTGCGGCGGGAGCGGCCTTGCTGGCTGGACCGGCCGCCGCTCAGGGACCCAGGGTCACCCCGTCTGGGCTGGAGGTGCCGCGCTACGTCTCGCTGAAGTACGCCGAGGTCAACGCCCGCAACGGTCCGGATGAGGATCATCAGCTCCTCTGGGTCTATCACGCCAAGGGCCTGCCGGTTCAGGTCGTGGCCGAAACCCGTGAGTGGCGTCGGATCTGCGATCCGGAAGGCGGTCTGGCATGGGTCCACAAGCGCACGACCGACGGCCGGCGCTCGGCGATGCGCGTCCAGGCGACCCCGCTTCCCCTGCTCAGCGCGCCCAAGGACGGCGCCAAGGTCAACGCCTATCTGAAGGCGCGGGCGGTGGCCTCGCTGGACAAGTGCGAGAACGGCTGGTGCAGGCTGCGGGCCGATGGGTCGTCGGGCTGGGCCCCCGAGCGCGAGATCTGGGGTGCGGATCCGGCGGTCCAGTGCCGCAAGCGATAGCGCCGCCGTGGATCGGTTCGCGTAGGGAAACGTTGAGGCGTCACCCACCCCCGTGCTAGGGCGTGCCGCATGCAGAAGAACGCCTATACCTTCGAAGAACTCTTGGCTTGCGGTCGCGGCGAGATGTTTGGTCCCGGCAACGCCCAACTGCCGGCGCCGCCGATGCTCATGTTCGACCGGATCGTTCGGATCGAGGCCGAGGGCGGCAAGTACGGCAAGGGCTATGTCGAAGCCGAATTCGACATCAATCCGGACCTCTGGTTCTTCGGCTGCCACTTCATCGGTGATCCCGTCATGCCTGGGTGCCTGGGCCTGGACGCTATGTGGCAGCTGGTGGGCTTCTTCCTGGGTTGGTCGGGCGGTCCCGGCCGCGGCCGCGCCCTGGGCGTCGGCGAGGTGAAATTCACGGGCCAAGTGACGCCCGACATCAAGAAGGTCGTCTACAAGATCGACCTGAAGCGGGTGATCATGCGCAAGCTGGTCATGGGCATCGCCGACGGCGTCCTGGAAGCGGACGGCAAGGTCATCTACGAAACCAATGACCTGAAGGTTGGCCTGTTCACGCCCGAACAAATGGCTTGATCCGTTAGACGAGACCGGCCCTAGAGAGCTGGCCCCTGTCGGATCGTAGGGGGAGAAGAGGATTTAGAATATGCGTCGCGTCGTCGTCACCGGACTGGGGATTGTCTCGTCCATCGGCAACAACGCCAATGAGGTCCTGGCCTCTCTGCGCGAAGCCAAGTCGGGCGTGATCGCCGCGCCCGAATACGCGGAGCTTGGTTTCCGCTGTCAGGTTCACGCCGCGCCCCAGATCGACTGGGAAGCGATGGTTGACCGTCGCGCCGCGCGCTTCCTGGCGCCCGGCACGGCCTACGCCCACATCGCCATGGAACAGGCGATCGCCGATTCTGGCCTCTCAGAGACCGAGATCTCCCACGAGCGCACTGGCCTGATCGTCGGTTCGGGCGGTCCCTCGACCCGCGTCATCGTCGAGGCCGCCGCCACGACCCGGGAAAAGGGCCCCAAGCGGATCGGCCCGTTCGCGGTGCCCAAGGCCATGAGCTCGGGCCCGTCTGCGGTGCTGTCGACCTGGTTCAAGATCCGCGGGATCAACTATTCGATCAGCTCGGCCTGCGCGACCAGCGCTCACTGCATCGGCGCGGCCGCCGAGCAGATCCAGATGGGCAAGCAGGACGTCGTCTTCGCCGGCGGTTGCGAGGAGCTGGACTGGACCCTGTCGAACCTGTTCGACGCCATGGGCGCCATGAGCAGCAACTTCAACGACCGTCCGGCCGTCGCCAGCCGCGCCTATGACAAGAACCGCGACGGCTTCGTGATCGCCGGCGGCGCCGGCATCGTGGTGCTGGAAGAGTACGAGCGCGCCAAGGCCCGCGGGGCCGAGATCTATGGAGAAGTGGTCGGCTATGCCGCCAATTCCGACGGCTACGACATGGTGGCCCCATCGGGCGAAGGCGCTGCGCGCTGCATGCGTCTGGCCATGGCCGAGGCGGGTAACCGCGCGATCGACTATCTGAACCCGCACGGCACCTCGACGCCGGTCGGCGACAGCAAGGAGATGGGCGCGGTCCGCGAGGTGTTCGGCGACAAGGCCCCGATGATCTCGTCGACCAAGTCGCTGACCGGGCACAGCCTGGGCGCCGCCGGCGCGCAGGAGGCGATCTACTCGATCCTGATGCTCAACAACGACTTCGCAGCCCAGAGCGCCCATATCGAGGAGCTCGACCCCGAGTTCGCCGACCTGCCGATCCTGCGCCAGCGCGTCGACAAGCCGCTTGAGACGGTGATGTCCAACAGCTTCGGCTTTGGCGGCACCAACGGCACGCTGATCTTCAGCCGCGTCTAGAGCCGGCGGGCGTTGACCAGCGCTCGCGAGGCCTTCGATCTCTATCGCGCCGGCCGCACGGCCGAAGCCGCCGCCTTGTGCGAGCGGCTGGTCGCCGATGCGCCGAGCGTCGAGGCCTGGCACCTGCTGGGCGTGACCCGGCTTGAGCTGGGCTTGGCGCAAGCGGCGCTGGCGGCCCTGGACGCGGGCCTTGCGTTAGACCCTGTCCGTCCAGGCTTACTGTCGGCCAGAACCCTGGCCCTGACGGCCCTGCAGCGCGACGACGAGGCGGTAGTCGCGGCGCGCGCCGCCCTGGCGGCCGACCCCGACAATCCGCCGGTGTTCAACGCCTTGGCGGTTTCGCTCCAGCGGCTGGGCGGATTCTCCGAAGCCTTGGCGGCGATCGACCATGCGGTCGCGGTTGCGCCGCGTGAGCCAGCCTATCGAACGCATCGCGCCGCCTTGCTGACCCTGCTCAACCGACCCGCCGACGCCGCGCGTGACTTGGAGGTCGTGCTCGAGCTGAACCCCAGCCATCCGCGCCTGGCCGGAGACCTGATGTGGGCTCGCCGTCAGACCTGTGACTGGCGGGAGGATGCGGCGCTAGACATGCTGGTCAAGGCGGACCTGAAGCTGGGGCGCCCGGGCGTCGCGCCGTTCGCGGCCCTGGCTCTGTTCGATCTTCCCGCTCTCCACCGCCGCTGCGCGGCGCTGTCCGCGACCCCGAGCGTCCCGCCGCCGGTATGGCCGGTCCGACCCACGAGCGATCGGATTCGCGTCGCCTACCTATCCTCCGACCTGCACGAACACGCCACGGCGCGGCTCCTGGCGGGCGTTCTGGAGGCCCACGACCGGTCGCGCTTTGAGATCTTCGCCGTGTCCTACGGACCGGAGACGGGCGGCGTGATGCAAGGTCGGCTCAAGGTCGCCTGCGAGCACTGGATCGAGGCGCGCCGACTTTCCGACGCCGAGATCGCTCTGAAGTGTCGCGAGCACGGCGTTGATATCGCAGTGGATCTCAAGGGTTACACCCAGGATGGCCGTCCGGGGATCCTGGCGCATCGCGCAGCGCCCGTGCAGGTGAGCTGGCTGGGCTATCCCGGCACCTTGGGGGCGCACGCCGACGTGGTCCTGGCGGACGCAGTCACGATCCCGCCGGGCGCCGAGGCGCACTGGTCCGAAGCGGTGGTTCGCTTGCCGCACTACCAGCCCAACGACGTCCTGACGCCGGCCATACCGGCCCCCAGCCGCGCCGAGGCGGGCCTGCCGCAGGACGCGCGGGTCTTCTGCTGCTTCAACAACCCGGCCAAGATAACGCCGGAGGTGTTCGCCACCTGGATGGCGATCCTGCGGGCCGCGCCGGGCAGCGTGCTCTGGCTCTATGCCGGGGCGCCGGGCGCGGACGACAATCTTCGCGCCCATGCGCGCGAGGCGGGCGTGGCGCCTGAACGTCTGGTCTTCGCCGATCCGACCCAGCACGATCGTCACCTGGCCCGCCACGCCCTCGCTGACCTCGTCCTCGACACCTGGCCCTACGGCGCCCACACCACCGCCAGTGACGCCCTGCGCATGGGCGTTCCGGTATTGACCCTGCCGGGAGAGAGCTTCGCCAGTCGGGTGGGCGCCAGCCTGGCGACCGCCATCGGCATGAGCGAACTGATCGCCACCTCCAAGGCCGACTATGTCGCCAAGGCTCTGTCCCTGGCCGCCGACAAGGCGCTGAAGCCCCGTATCGCGGCGGCTGTCCGGCGCTCGGCTCTCTTCGATCCCGTCGCCTTCGCCCGGTCGCTTGAGGCCGCCTACGCCGGGATGGTCCGTCGCTGAAGGGTTCCGCCAGGCGGCGGCGCCTGCTAACCAGCGGTCAACGATTTGCGAAAGAGGGCCCCACACATGGCCGACGATTACGCGTTCCCCAAGGGCGAGCTGATGCGGGGCAAGAAGGGCCTCGTCATGGGCGTGGCCAACCACAACTCGATCGCCTGGGGCATCGCCAGCCAGCTGGCCGCCCAGGGCGCCGAGATGGCCTTCACCTATCAGGGCGAGGAACTGGAGCGCCGCGTGCGCCCGCTGGCCGAGAGCATCGGCGTCAAGACCATGATCCCCTGCGACGTCACTGACGACGCCTCGATGGACGCGGCCTTCGCCGAGATCGAGAAGGCGTTCGGGACGATCGACTTCGTGGTGCACTCGGTGGCCTTCGCCAACAAGAACGAGCTGAAGGGCTCGTTTGTCGACAACACCACCCGCGAAGGCTTCCTGTTGGCCATGAACATTTCGGCCTTCAGCTTCGTGGACGTCGCCAAGCGCGCCAGCAAGATCATGCCGAACGGCGGCTCGCTGATCACCATGACCTATCTGGGGTCTGAGCGGACCATCCCGAACTACAACACCATGGGCGTGGCCAAGGCCGCCCTGGAAGCCTCGACCCGCTATATTGCGCGGGATCTGGGCCCCAAGGGCATCCGCTGCAACGCCATCTCGGCCGGCGCGATGCGCACCCTGGCCCTGGCGGGCATCGCCGGCGGTCGCGGCATGATCGCCCAGGGCCGCGCCTTCAGCGCGATGAAGGAAGACACCTCGATGGAAGGCGTCGCCGGCTGCGCCCTGTGGCTGGCCTCGGATCTTGGCAAGTCGACCACGGGCGAAGTCGTCCATGTCGACGCCGGCTTCCACATGATGGGCATGCCCGACGCCGAGGAGGCCTAGGCCTCGTCAACCAAGGCCTACGGCGCGTAGGCCCGCATGAACCTTTCGGCCGCCTCCCGCGCGAGGCGGCCGAACTGTTCCTGGGTCTTGTCGGACGGCAGGCGCAACAAGCTCCGCAGCTGGCTGTGACCCATGACCATGCCGGAGAAGAACTCCGCCGCCTGGTCGAAATCCTCGACCTTCATGCGACCAAGCCGGGTTTCGGTCTCCAGGAACGCCGCCAACTGGCGACGCGCGTTCAGCGGGCCGGCCTCGAACACCTCCTGGGCGATGTCGGGCATCTCGCCCGAGCCCAGGATGATCACCCGCATCATCGAATAGCGCTTGGTGGTGATCACCGTCTCCAGCACGGATCGGGCATAGGCCTCCAGCGCCTCGGTGGGATTGTCGACCGCCCCGGGCTCACGCAGGGAGGCGGTGATGCTCTCGACGCGACGCTGCATCAGGGCCCGCATCAGTTCGGCCTTCGAGCCGTAGTGATTGTACACCGTCTGTTTGGAGACCCCCGCGTGGCGGGCGATCGCTGACATGGGCGCGGCCAGGCCCCGCTCGCCGATCACCTCGACGGCGGCGTCCAGAATGGCCTCGGTCTTGGCGACGTCGATCTGTCCGGGAACGCGGGGCATCAGGAGACTCCGGGCATCAGTGGGCGTCCGACGGCGGCGGCGGGGCGTTCTTGACCGGCGTCGCCAGCAGGGACACGGCCGCGGCGACGAAGCAGCCGATCGCCAGCAGCGTGAAGCTGTCGCCGAACGCCATGACGGTGGCCTGTTGTTGCATCATGCCGCTGACGGCCTTGCGCGCCGCGCCGGCCGGATCGGCGACACCCAGCTGCATCATGCGCTCTGTAAGCCCAGCCATCATGCCGGCCGCTGGACTGCCCTGGGTCACCTTCGAGGTCATGTCGTCATAGTAGAGCGCCGTCTGTTGCGTGATCGAGGTCGCCAACAAGGCCAGGCCGATCGCCCCGCCGGTGTTGCGCGACAGGTTCACCAGCCCTGAGGCGTTCTTGATCATGTGCGGGGGCAGCGTGCTCATCGTGATCTGCTGGGTGGCGATCATGGCGATCATCACCCCGACGCCCCGGAAGGCCTGGACGCTGGCGAACTCCCAGAAACCCCAGTCCTTGGTCACCCCGTGGGCTATGTACATGCCAAAGCCCGCCAGCAGGAAGCCGACGCACATGGGCAGACGTGGATCGGTCTTGCGCACCATTCGACCGGCCAGCGGACCGGTGAGGAACATCGAAAGGCCCGAGATGACCATGGTCGTGCCAACCTCAGACGCGGAGTAGTGTCGCACGCGCCCCAGAAACTGCGGCAGCAGGAAGGTGCCGCCGAACAGACTGGCCCCCGACACCGCCGTCATCAGGACGCCGATTGTGAAGTTGCGATTGGCGAAGGCGCGGAGTTCAACGATCGGGTTGCAGTAGGTCATCTGCCGCCACACGAAGACGACCCCGCCGATGACGGCGACGACCGTCAGCCACAGGATCAGGCTGTCGGAGAACCAGTCCTCCTTGGCGCCTTCCTCCAGCACGTACTGCATGCTCATCAGGAAGATCGCCATCACGGCCAGGCCGAACCAGTCGAAGCCCTTGGTCAGGCTGGGATCGCCCTTGTCGAAGTCGCCCCAGCGGGCCACGCCGAACAGCACGATCAGGCCCGTCGGCACGTTGATGAAGAACAGCCATCGCCAGCTCAGCCACTCGGTCAGGTGGCCGCCCAGCGTGGGGCCCACGGTGGGCGCCAGGGTGACGATCAGGCCCATGATGACGCTAGCGGTCACCCGACGCTCAGGCGGGAAGGCGGTGAAGGCGGTGGCGAAGACCGTTGGGATCATCGCGCCGCCGATGAAGCCCTGCAGCGCCCGGGTGATGATCATCATGTCGATCGACGTGGACAGGCCCGTCAGGACGCTCATCACGATGAAGCCGGCGCACGAGGCCAGATAGAGCTTCTGCGTGCCCCACAGGCGCGAGAGGTATCCCGACAGCGGGATCATCACGACCTCGGGGATCAGATAGGCCGTCTGGATCCAGCTGATCTGGTCGGTGCTGGCCCCGACCCCGGCCTGGATCTGCGGCAGGGACGCGGCGACGATCTGGATGTCGAGGATGGCCATGAACTGGCCGATGACCATCGCGCCGAAGCCAAGGAACAGCTTGGTCCAGTTGATTGGCGTCGTCGGCGCGCCGGGAGGGGCTGTCTTGCCGAGGGCGTCGGCGTGGAGGGCGGCGTCGGCCATGACGGGCGGGCCGACTAGCGGGCCGCGCCCTGTCGGGCCATTTGCGGTGTCGCTTGCGCGGCTTCCGCGAACGAGGGGCCCGAGCGATCACGGACGTCGACCTTGATCTCGACGGAAAGACCCGGACGCAGGGCCGCGCCAAGCTGGCTGCGGTCGACGGTGATCTTCACGGGCAGTCTCTGGGTGATCTTGGTGAAGTTGCCGACCGCGTTCTCCACCGGGATGAGTGCAAACTCCTGGCCGGTGGCCGGGGCGAAACTGTCGATCTTGCCGATGATCGTCTGCTTGCCGAAGGCGTCGGCCTTGATCTCGACCGGCTGGCCGATACGCAGGCGCGCGACCTGGGTTTCCTTGAAGTTGGCCACCACATAGGCCTGGCCGAGCGGAACCACGGACATCAGCGCCACGCCCGGCTGCACGAGCTGACCGGGCCGGACCGAGCGGGCGCCGACGACGCCGCCGACCGGCGCGCGGATCACCGTGCGCTCAAGGTCCAGCCTGGCTTGCTCGACAGCGGCGTGGGCCGCCGCAGCCTGGGCCACGGCCTGAGCCTTGGCGGAGCCGAGCGACTGGGCGGCGCGCTTTTCGGCTTCCAGCGCGGCCTGGGCGCTGGCGACGCCGGCGGCGGTCTGGGTGGCGGTTGCTTTTGTGGTCTGGACCTTCTGTTGCGAGACCCAGCCCTGGCCGGCCAAGGCGTCGTAGCGGTCGAAGTCGGCCTTGGCCCGGCTGGCGTCGGCCTGGGCGCTGGTCACGCCGGCCGCCTTCTGGGCGATCACGGCCTGCTCCAGGCTGTTCTTGTCGTCGATGGCGCGGATGGCGGCGTCGGCCGCCGCAGCGTTGGCGATCGCCTGGTCGACCCGCGCCTGGAAGGTCGCCGGATCGATCCTGGCCAGCACTTGGCCGGGCTCGACACGCTGGTTGTCGGCGACGAGGACCTCGGCGACATAGCCGGAGACCTGCGGGCTCACCTGCACGGTGTCGGCCTGCACGAACGCGTTATCGGTGCTTTCGAAGCGCTGCTTGTCCAGGAACCACAGGGTTCCACCGACCAGGACCGCGACCAGCGTCACGCCGCCCACGATCAGAGGGATCCGCTTCTTCTTCTGCTCTGACGCCGCCATGCCCAGACCCTTGTCAAAAGACAACCAGCGCGCCGGATAGAAGGGTCCGGCCCGCGCTTCAAGGGATAAATGGACGCAGTCGTCCAAAAATCAACGCGGACCGCTGCGGTTTGTGGGGAAAGATCATAGGCCAGGGGCCTGCGTGGCCGGCCACTGCGACACCGCGCCGCAATTTCCGCTTGCGTCGGAATCACGACAGATTAAAAGCCGCTCCCCATCGCAACCAAGGGTTCGGGAGCGCGTATCTCCTCCGGTGCGTGTCCGCCGGTTCCGCCTATTGGTCGCAGGAGGTCCCCGTGAAGTCTCAGTCTCCGATCGGCCAGACGCCGCTCGACATGCTCCGCCCAGTCTTGTGGACGGCGGCCGCAGCCTTCGCTGCGGGCTTTGGCGGCTATCTGGTGCTGGGCCTGCGGGCCATGCGCCCGATCGTCAACTAGACGCCGGTCGACCCGAAGCCACCCTCGCCCCGCTCGGTCGCGTCTAGATCCTCGACCTCGATCAGGGCCCATTGGGGCGCGGCGGCGATGACGCCCTGAGCAATGCGATCACCCCGACGGATCGTGAAGTCTTCCTCGCCGAGATTGATCAGCAGCACGCAAACCTGACCGCGATAGTCGCTATCGACCGTGCCGGGCGCATTGACCACCGTGACGCCGTTCTTGAGCGCCAGGCCCGACCGTGGGCGCACCTGCATCTCATAGCCGTCCGGGATCGCGACCGAAAAGCCGGTGGGCGCCATGCAACGGGCGCCGGGCTTCAGCACGATCGGCTCGTCTTCCGGCACGGACGCCCGAAGGTCGAACCCAGCGGCTCCCGCCGTCGCGTAGGTGGGAACAGGCAGATCAGAATTGCCGTCCCAGCGCTTGAAACGGATGGCGAGACCGGCGGGAATGGCGGGCATGCGGGGCTCCTCGAAGGGGTCGCCCTGGCTGTAGCTGATTTGCCCGCCGTCCTGAAAGGCTAAGCCAAGGCTTCGGCGATCCGGGCCGCGATCTGCGCCGCGACAAGGTCCTTGGCGGCGCGGTCCCAGCGTTCGGTTCTGGACTTCGTCACCAGCAGCACGGCGTTTTCACCGCCGCCCATGACGCCAGGCTCGGTCACATCGTTGGCGATGATCCAGTCGCAGCCCTTTCGCGCCAGCTTGGCGCGGGCGTGTTCCTCGACATGGTCGGTCTCGGCCGCGAAACCGATGACCAGCCTGGGCCGCTGGGGGCCAGAAGCCGACAGGGTGGCCAGGATGTCGGGGTTCTCGACAAAGGTCAGGGCCGGAGGGCCGCCCTTTTCCTTCTTCAACTTGCTACCAAAGGCTTCGTCGACTCGCCAGTCGGCGACGGCGGCGACAAAGACGCCAACATCAGCAGGCAGGGCGGCCTGACTGGCGGCCAGCATCTGGCGAGCCGTCTCGACGTCGACCCGGCGAACGCCGGGCGGGGTGGGCAGGGCCACCGGCCCGGCGACCAGGGTCACTTCGGCGCCGAGCCGGGCGAGGGCGTCTGCGATCGCGAACCCCTGCTTGCCGCTGGATCGATTGGTGATCCCGCGCACAGGGTCGATCGGCTCGAACGTCGGGCCAGCGGTGACCAGCGCCCG
The DNA here is from genome assembly GCF_002310375.3 of Caulobacter vibrioides. Classification (GTDB taxonomy): domain Bacteria; phylum Pseudomonadota; class Alphaproteobacteria; order Caulobacterales; family Caulobacteraceae; genus Caulobacter; species Caulobacter vibrioides_D. Next base: position 4,095,646 of record NZ_CP023315.3, on the reverse strand, counting down.
CTTGCCTTCGAGCGGCCGGGCGGCGGGTCCCTCCAGCGCGGCCATGATCGCGGCGAAGATCTCCTCGGGTTCAGCCAGGCGTCCGGGACCGAACTCGCCACAGGCCATGGCGCCGTCCTCCGGCCCGACAAAGGTCACGCCGTCAGCCTTCAGCGTGGCGATGTTGCGCTGGGTGGCCGGATGCAACCACATGCGCACGTTCATCGCCGGGGCCATCAGCACGGGCTTGTCGGTGGCTAGCAGCGTGGTGGAGGCAAGGTCGCCCGCCAGACCGTTGGCCGCCTTGCCGATCAGGTCTGCGGTCGCCGGCGCCACCACGACCAGATCGGCCGACCGCGACAGTTCGATATGGCCCATCTCGTGTTCGTCGGTCAGCGAAAAAAGGTCCTGGTAGACCTTGTCCTCGGCCAGCGCCGCCAGGGACAGCGGCGTGACAAACTCGGCCCCGGCCTTGGTCAGGATCGGGCGGACGGCGATGCCGGCCTTGCGTAGAAGGCGCGTCAGCAGCAGCGCCTTATAGGCCGCCACGCCCCCGCCGACGATCAGGAGAACTCGCTTCTCGGCCACGTCCCGCTCCGCGTTCCGGTCGTTTGTCCCTGCACATGCCCATCCGCGCGGCAAAGCGCCAGAGCCAATCGCAGCGTGAAAAAGAGACTCGACTCGCGTTCCGCTTTCGTTCATTAAACGTTAAGGTAGAGCAATTGGGCAGTTGCGATCATGAAGATTGTGAAACTCGCGCCGGCCGGGGTCTTGGGGATCCTGATCACAGTTGGACTTTCGGCCTGTGACAGCGGCGCCTCAGCGGTGAAGGCTCCAACGGGCGGCGACCGGGCCTCGGCCAGCACCGGGGCCGCCGCCGCCATCGACAGCAGGAGCGGGGAGGGTCGTCTGAGCGATCCTCGCGACGCGCCGATCAAGCTGGTGGCTGGCAAGCCGTACTGGGCGGCCAACCGCACGCGTTCGGCTGACGAGAACGCCCAACGATCCTTCGAGCGAAACGGGACCGCCTTCTCGGCGAAATCGGTCGATGACAACGTCTCCAAGGCCCACGCTTTCGTCAGCGATCCGCCCAAGGGCGCTGAGACCTTGAAGCGGGCGAATGGGGATCTTCTGATCTACGACCCCAAAGACAATGTCTTCGCGGTGGTGTCGCGCGAGGGGGCGCCGCGAACGATGTTCAAGCCCGACGAGGGCGGCGCCTATTGGGACGAGCAAAAGGCGCGTGAGGCGCGCCGGACCTCAGCGTCAAAGGCGCGCAGTCGCGATCAGGCCGAAGGATAGGCCCGCGGCAAAATCAGTCTGGGATCTCGGAGACGTAAACCATGGATGTGCGGGTCGTACCGTCCGCCGCGCTTCGCGATGCGAACGCCGTTGAACTGGCGCGGGTCTGGATCGCCGAACGCGGGCTCCATTGTTCGTTGAAATGCGGCCTCTATGCGGATCAAGGGGTGGTGATGGAGACCACCGCCTGGGGCATTGTTCTGGCCGACATGGCGGGGCATGTCGCCGACGCCCTCAGCGCCGAGGGGATGGGGCCACGAGCGGCGCTCTATAAAGCGACCGTCGGCAGCTTCAATGTCGAGGCCGCCATGCCGACGGCGCAACGCGCGGGGGGTAAGCCCGCCGGTGTCGGCTGACGAGGCTTACCGCGCCAGCAGCAATCCGGTCACGAACGCCGCGCCTGCCGTGGTTGCCCCGACGAGGAACCATATCAGGGGCCAGGTATGCGCCCGCTCCGTGATCACGGGCGAGGCTGGGGGCGCCTCGGCCAGGCGAGCCAGGGCCTTGATGGCGCGCAACGCCTCCTCGGCGAAATCGCGGGCCTTGGCGGCGGGGGAGAGTTCGCGGCCGATCCAGCGGCGCACCACCGGGTCGGCGGCGGCCCAAAGGTCGTGGGTCGGGTCGATGCGGCGAGCAACGCCCTCGACGGTCACCATGGTCTTCTGCAGCAGCACCAGTTCGGGCCGCAGGGCCATGTCGAACAGCGCGGTGATCTCGAAAAGTTGCGCGAGCAGCCGGCCCATCGAGACCTCGCGCGCATTGCGGCCGAAGACCGGTTCGCCGACCGCGCGCAAAGCTTGGGCGAAGGCGTCCATGTCCTGGTGCGCCGGCACATAGCCGGCGTCGAAGTGAATCTTGGCCACCCGCGCGTAGTCGCGATTGAGAAAGCCGTAGAGGATCTCGGCGAGGTAGCGCCGCTCGCCGGGACCAAGGCGGCCGAGGATGCCGTAGTCGACCGCCGTGATCGCCGCCGGGGCCGCCACGAACAGGTTTCCTTCGTGCAGGTCGCCGTGGAACAGGCCATGGTCCAGCGCTTGCGCGAGAAACCCTCGCGTGACGTTCTCGGCCAGCGCCTTGCGGTCCAGGCCGGGCAGATCCAGTGCGGCGGGGTCGGACAAGGGTGCGCCTTCCGCCCAGCTCAAGGTCAGGACGCGTTTGCCGACGCCCTCCCAGCAGACGGCGGGCGCGCGCATATAGGGGTCTTTGGCCATGGCCTCGCCCAGCTCGGCGCAGCCGGCGGCCTCGAAGCGCAGGTCCATCTCAAGATCGAGTGCGCGGATCACGACCTCGACGAACTCGGTCGGACGCAGACGTCGCGAGGCTGGGACGAGGGTCTCGGCGAGACGCGCGGCCAGGCGCAGGACGGCGGTGTCTCGGGCGACCTGCCGCTCGACGCCCGGGCGCAGGACCTTGACCGCGACCTTTTGGCCGTCGACCAGCGTTGCGGGGTGGGCCTGAGCCAGAGAAGCGGCGGCCACCGGTTCACCGATCTCGGCGAAGATCTCGTCCAGCGGCTTGCCGAGGTTGCGAGCGATCTCGGCCTTGGCGACGCTCAGCGGAAAAGCCGGCAGCCGATCCTTCAGGCGCGACAGGTCTTCGGCGAAAGCCGCGCCAAAGATGTCGGCGCGGGTCGACAGGAACTGGCCCATCTTGATTGCGGCCGGCCCTTGACACTCGAGCACCGCCGCCAGGCGTTCCCCGGGACGTCCCTCGCGGGCGGCCGGGCCTGCGAAGAGGCGCAGGACGCGCCCCGCCAGCTTCGCGCTGGGGGGAAGCAGGGGTTCCAGTTCACGCGGGATCAGGGCGTCGGCCCGGACCAGGGACCAGCCCGCGCCGGTCAGACGCCAGAAGGCTTCGAGCGTGGCCACGATCCTAGATCGCCCAGCCCTGGTGCAGGGCCGCAACGCCGCCGGTGAAATTGGTGAAGGTCACGCGCTTGAATCCGGCGGCCTCGATCATGCCCGCGAAGGTCCGCTGATCGGGGAAGCGCCGGATGCTCTCGACGAGATACTGGTAGGCCTCGCGGTCCTTGGCGACCCACTCGCCGACCTGCGGAATGACCTTGAAGCTGTAGGCGTCATAGGCTTTGGCCAAAGGCTCGGTGACCGGCCGCGAGAATTCCAGGCACAGGAACCGGCCGCCCGGCTTGAGCACGCGCCGGGCTTCGCGCAGGGCCGCGTTGATGTCGGTCACGTTGCGGATGCCGAACGAGATCACATAGGCGTCGGCATAGGCGTCCGGCAGCGGCAGGCGCTGGGCGTCGCCGACGGTCCAGGTGATCTCCGGCTCGCCGCCCCGCTCGATGCCGGCCATGATCATTTCGGCGTTGTAGTCGACGATGTTGATCGTCGCGTCGGGGCCGCCCCGGCGTTCCTGGGCCTTGCGCGCCATCTTGGCGAAGCGCCGCGCCATATCACCGGTGCCGCCGGCGCAGTCGATGATCACCTCGCCGGGCTGCGGATTGAGGCGTGCGGCCACCGCGTCCTTCCACAGCCGGTGGACGCCGCCGCTCATCAGGTCGTTCATGATGTCGTAGTTCTTGGCGACGCGGTCGAAGACCCCGCGGACCAGGCCCGCCTTCAGCGAGGCGTCGACATCCTTGAAACCGAAGCTGGCGGAGGTGTTGCTCATGACGTCTTTGGGCCGGGCTTTCTATATCTTAAGTCCGCTATTAGCCCGCGACACGCCCGCCGTCATCCGCCGAAGGTTCCCTGTGCCCGAATTGCCCGAAGTCGAGACCGTCCGCCGGGGCCTGGAGCCCGTCTTGTCCGGGGCGCGTCTTTCCAGCGTCCGCGCCAACCGGCCCGACCTGCGCTTCCCGCTGCCCGACGGCTTCGTGCAGCGACTGACCGGCGCGCGGATCCTGCGGCTGGATCGCCGCGCCAAGTACATCCTGGCGCCGCTCGACCGGGGCGACACCCTGGTGATGCACCTGGGCATGACCGGCCGCTTCGAGATCGCCGCGCCGGAGGGAACGGTTCGTCCCGGCGACTTCGCTCGCGAGATCACGCCCGACGACAAGCATGCCCATGTCGTGTTCCAGACCGAGGACGGCGCGACGGTCACCTATTTCGACCCGCGCCGCTTCGGCTTCATGGACCTGATCCCGACAGATCGCGTCAGCCACCATGCCTGGTTCGCCGCCATGGGCCCCGAGCCGCTGGGTGAGGGTTTCGACGCCCGCACGTTGGAAAAGGCCTTCGCCAATCGCAAGCAGGGGCCCAAGACCCTGCTTCTGGACCAGCGCACCGTCGCCGGCCTGGGCAACATCTATGTCTGTGAGGCCCTGCACCGGTCCGGCATCTCGCCCTTCAAGCCGTCTGGAAACATCGCGAAGAAGCGGCTGACTCCGCTCACCGCCGCGATCAAGGACGTTCTGGCGGAGGCGGTCGAGGTCGGGGGCTCCACCTTGAAGGACTTCGCCGCCGCTGATGGCGCGCTGGGCTATTTCCAGCATCGGTTCCGCGTCTACGACCGCGAGGGACAGCCCTGCCCGACCCCAGGGTGCAAGGGCGTGATCGCTCGGGAGGTCCAGGCGGGACGTTCAACCTTCTTCTGTCCGGTCTGTCAGGTCTGAGCGTCCATCGCCTCAGACCTTCAGGTCGGCCGTGACCGGCGCGTGATCGCTGGGGCGCTCCCATTCGCGCACGTCATCGTGGACTCGCGAGGAGACCTTGCCGTCCAGGATCGCCGCATCGCGCAGGCCGGGGCTGGCCAGGATGTGGTCCAGGCGCAGGCCGCGGTTGGACTTGCGGAAATCAGCGGCGCGATAGCTCCACCAGGAAAACAGCTTCTGCGGCTCCGGCGTCGCCAGGCGCGGCAGGTCCAAGAGGTCCATCGACCTGATCAGTGCGTCGAAGGCTTCCAACTCCGGCGGCGTATGGCTGACCACCTTCAGCATCTGGCGGTGGCTCCAGACGTCGTTCTCGCCGGGCGCGATGTTCAAGTCGCCGGTGACGATCAGCGGGTCCTTGGGGTCGCGCCGCGTCAGCGCGGCGGTCAGGGTCTCGTAGAAGTCGAGCTTGTGGTCGAACTTCGGATTGGCGACACGGTCGGGGGTGTCGCCGCCGGCTGGAATGTAGAAGTTCTGGATCTCGACCCCGGCCACCTTGACCGCCACGCAGCGGGCATGGCCCTCGCGGCAGGTCATCAGGGTGGGAACGTCCTCGATCGGCAGGCGCGAGGCGATGGCCACCCCGTGCCAGCCTTTCTGGCCGGCGATCTTCAGATGCGGCAGGCCCATGGCCTCGAAGGCCTCACGCGGAAACTCGCCCTCCTGGCACTTGATCTCCTGCATGCAGAGGACGTCCGGAGCCTGTTCGTCGACGAAGCGAGCGGCCTGTTCGGCGCGAAGGCGGACGGAATTGACGTTCCAGGTGGCGATACGGAGGCGCATGGCCCCGCTCTATCGCGGTTTTTGGGGACCGGAAAGAAAAACGCCCAGATGCATCGAGCATCTGGGCGAAAGTCTAGTCTCTCATGCCGCCGCCGGGAGGGGATAGGATCCGGCACGGTTCGCGAGGAGCGGGTCGGTCGCTCATCGCCATGCGTGTTAAATATGCCACGTCCTAATTTTTAGTCAAGAGACGGGTCGGTTGATTCTTGCCTGTTGTGAGAATGTCACAAACCCGACGGGGCTAGGGCTTGCCGACCTTGCGACGCGGGTCGGTCAAGACGAACAGTTTGGGGTCGAGATCGGCGGTTTCGGCGAAGTCGCTGAGGCGCACGCGGATTTGGCCGCCCTTGATGTCGGTGACCGTCCAGCCCATCAGGCCGACGGGGCCGTTCGAGAAGTCCAACGAGATCTTGCCCAGCGCCTGGCGCTTGGCGTCTTGCGCCACGATCGTGAAGCCGTCGGCCAGCGGCCGGATATCGGTGATGACCACGCCGCGATCCAGGCGAACCTCGCGGGCCAGCAGCAGGTTCAGCGGCGTCTTGCTGAGCGGATAGCTCTCGTACGTCTTCAGCCGGCTGTCGAAGATGTTGACGTTATTGCCGTTGCTGACGACCAGCAGGCCCGCCGGCGGATCATAGGCGAACCGCGCCTTGCCAGGCCGCTGCAGGTAGAAGGTCCCTTGGGTCTGGGTTCCGCGCTGATCGGTCTGCACGAAGCGACCCTTGGCCGAAGACAGGCCCTGGATATAGGCGGTGGCCTTGTCCAGTAGCGCCTTCTGCTCGGCGGTCAGCTTGGCCGGAACCGGCGCGGTCGAGCCCTGGGCCCAGGCGGGGGTGACCAGGGCGGGCGAGGCGAGGGCGGCGGCGAGGCCGGCCGCCAGCAGGATACGGCGAGTGATCATCTGGACTCCTTAGCCCCTAGCTTGGTCGCCGCGAAGGCCGCCGCAAGGCCATTTTCCGGCGGCCCGATGAAGCCGCGTTCAGGTTGCGAGCGTCGAAAACGTTGCCGCCAAGGTGAAGGTTGCTTCCCGCCCCGATCAAACAAGGTCTGTCATCCCGGCCGGACCCCGGCCTTGAGCCCGGGGGGAGAGCCGGGACCGCAACAAGCTCCGAGCCTCCGGCGATCCCGGATCGGCGCGCTGCGCGCTTGTCTGGGATGACAGTTTTCACAGTGGCGGCGGTGGCGGGGCCAAAATCTCCCGCTTGCCGGCGTGGTTGGCGGCGCCGACGACGCCTTCCTTTTCCATCCGCTCCATCAGCGAGGCGGCGCGGTTGTAGCCGATCTGCAGGCGGCGCTGGATGTAGCTGGTCGAGGCCTTGCGGTCGCGGGTGACCACGGCCACGGCGTGGTCGTAGAGATCGTTGGCGCCGCCCTCGCCCGAGAAGGCGCCCTCGATCGCTTCTTCCTGTTCTTCGTCGCCGCCGGCGGTGACCTCTTCCAGGTACTGCGGAATGCCCTGGTCGCGCAGGAACTTGGCCACCGCCTCAACTTCACCGTCGGAGACAAAGGGGCCATGCAGGCGGGTGATGCGACCGCCGCCGGCCATGTAGAGCATGTCGCCCTGGCCCAGCAGCTGCTCGGCGCCCTGCTCGCCCAGGATGGTGCGGGCGTCGATCTTGCTGGTGACCTGGAAGCTGATCCGCGTCGGGAAGTTGGCCTTGATGGTGCCGGTGATGACGTCGACCGACGGGCGCTGGGTGGCCATGATCAGGTGGATGCCGGCGGCGCGGGCCATCTGGGCCAGACGCTGCACGGCGCCTTCGATGTCCTTGCCGGCCACCATCATCAGGTCGGCCACCTCGTCGATGACCACGACGAGATAGGGCATCGGCTCGGGACGGATCTGTTCGGTCTCATAGATCGGACGGCCGGCGTCGTCGAAGCCCGTCTGCACGGTGCGCTCGAAGTGCTCGCCCTTGGCGGCGGCTTCATTGGCCTTCTCGTTGTAGCCGCCGATGTTGCGCACGCCGATCTTGGACATCCGCCGATAGCGGTCCTCCATCTCGCGGACGGTCCATTTCAGGGCCACGACGGCCTTCTTCGGATCGGTCACGACGGGCGCCAGAAGGTGCGGGATGCCGTCGTAGACGCTCAGCTCCAGCATCTTGGGATCGACCATGATGAAGCGGCACTTCTCGGGCGGCAGCTTGTACAGGATCGACAGGATCATGGCGTTGACGCCGACCGACTTGCCCGAGCCGGTGGTGCCGGCGATCAGCAAGTGGGGCATCTTGGCGAGGTCGGCGATATAGGGCTCGCCGCCGATGGTTTCACCCAGCGCCATGGGCAGGATCTGGCTGGCCTTTTCGTAGTCGGCGCTGGACAGCAGGTCGCGTAGATAGACGGTCTCGCGGCGCTGGTTGGGCATTTCGATGCCGATGGCGTTGCGGCCCTGGGCCACGGCGACGCGGCACGAGATCACGCTCATCGAGCGGGCGATGTCATCGGCGAGCGCAACGACGCGGGCGGTCTTGACACCCGGCGCGGGCACCAGTTCGTACATGGTGACCACGGGGCCGGGGCGGATCTGGTCGATCTGGCCCTTGACGCCGAACTCGGCCAGCACGCTTTCCAGCAGGCGGGCGTTCTGGCGCAGGGCCGCGGCGTCCACCTCGGACGAGCGCGGCTTGGACTTGGCCAGCATGGCCAGTTCGGGCAGCTGGAAGCCGGCGTCTTCCTCGAAGTCGAACGCCTTCTGCTGCTCGCGCGCCTCGCGGCCAGACTCCTTCACGGGCGTCTTGGGCTTGGCGATGGCCATCGGCCGCGCGTCCAGGCTGTCCTCGAAGTCGTCCTCGTCGTCCTGGGCCACGGGAGGCGGGGTGTAGGCGCGTTGCGCGGCGGCCGGTTGCGACGCCGCGATCGGGGTTTCGTCGCCGTCGTCGGCCTCCAGTGGGGGCAGGCGGCCGGCTCGCTTGGGCGCGGGGTCGGTCTTCTCGCGTCTGGCGCGGACCGGCTTGGCCACCGGTGCGGGTTCCGGTTCCGGCTCAGGGCGCGCGCGCGGTTGCAGCGCGTTGCTGACAGCGGCGTGGATGGCGTCGGGGTCGACCTCACGCACGCCGATGGCGAAGCCGAGCGCGGCGATGGCGGCGACGCCGAACAGGATGGCCGAGATGATGGTCGCGCCGGGGATGTGGGCGAAGCTCAAGACAGCGGCGACCATGTGCAGCAGGGAGTCGCCCCAGAAACCGCCCAGACCCTTTTCCAGCTGCCAGATGGCAGGCGGCGGCGGCGCGGCCAACACGGCCGACAGCGCCAAGAGGCCCAGGGCGCCGATCAGCGCCCGTTGACGCAGGTCCCTGCGTTCGGCGTCCGGGTCGGCTTGGGCCACGCGGGTCACGCCGAACACCAGCATCAGCAGCGCAATGCCCCAGGCCGACAGGCCCAGCGACTGCATCAGGATATCGGAAATCGCCGCGCCCAGGCCGCCCAGCGCATTGCGGGCGGGCTCGCCCGTCACGGCGTTGAAGCTGGGATCGGTGGCGTTGTAGGTGGCGATGGCAAGCAGCAGCACCGCCCCGACGACGGTGACGATCCCGCCCCGGAACCGGGCCGTCCAGGGCTGGACCCAGCCATAACGGATCGCATCCCAAAGGAGCTCCGTCGTGGATCGCCGCGCGGCTCGCGCCATGAAAGTCTCCGAACTCAACCGTCGTCTCTTCGGACCCGCGCAAGACGGGTCGAACCGCGATGTTGTGCCTTAAGAGCGTTAAGGGCTGTTTACGACGTCCATTAGGACGCTGGTGATGACGTCGCGGGTTCGTGCGACCGCCCTTCCGGCGTTCCCGCGCTGGGGTGCGGGAAATCTCCCTTCCCCTTGATGGGGAAGGGCCGGGGATGGGGTGACTGCGGCGGTGGCGGCTGTGCGCTGCATCTAGCGCTGTGCTCACCCCACCCCTACCCCTCCCCATCCAGGGGAGGGGACGTGTTGCATCAGCTTCACGCGATCCCTCGCTGAAGGTTCGGAAAGGGCTGCGGAGCGCCGGACGTCCGTCCGGAGGCAATGGATAAATACCGTTTCGACGAAGCCCGACGCTCCGCGCAGCCGTTATCCGTCAGCCTCCCGGGAAGGTGGCCCTGTTCAGGCCTTACCGGGACCCGAGCGCTTCCGTTTCCGGAGTCGCCCGGCAATCGAAGAGGGACGAACCCTTTCCCCCGACCACGCCGACGGCGGGCGGGTGAGCCCAGCAAGCTCAGCCCCGGACCGTTCGAGTATCCCCCTCGAACCTGTCCCCGCTCGACCGCCCCCCGCCGCCGCAAATGGTCGCTGGCCATGCGCCCTTTCCTCGCGACGAGGTGGAACCATTGTGCGGGTGGTTTGGCGGGGGAGGCGTCGATTTTGGATGGGCCCGTCGCGCTGTGGGCTAAGGCGTTGATTGTGTTGGGATCTGGTGGCGGTGATACCCGTGGGACGACGGGGATTGGGGTGCTTGGGGAAGATGCTTGGAGCGGGCGCTCCGCTGAGCGGACGTTCGCGATGTCGGTGGAGGGTGGTATCGGGCGGTGCGCAAAATCCCTCTCTCTTTGAGAGAGGGAGGGGCCCGCGCCGCAGGCGTGGGAGGGTGAGTGGTTGTGGCGTCAGCCGTCGCCCCTCAGCTAATCAAATCACCTTGTTCGCTGCCCGGTCCGGAAAAAGCGTATCCACTCACCCTCCCACCGCTGCGCGGTGGGCCCCTCCCTCTCTCCATGAGAGAGGGATCTTAGGGCCATGTCCGCCATGGGTCGAAAGCCGTGACCCCCTAAGCCGCCTCGAACGCCAGCGGGCCGCCCCAGAAGCTCTGGACCAGGCCGTTCTGCGGGCCCGGCGTCCCGGTGGTCAGGAACACGCGGCTCGTGCCCGTGCCCGGGTCATACTCGGGATGGCGCTCCAGATAGAGCGCCAGGCCCTCCGCCGTCGCTTCCGGCTGCTGGATCAGCGGGGTGCCGGCCGGCAGGGCGGCGCGGAAGATGTCGGCGATGATCTGGTAGTGGGTGCAGCCCAGCACGACGCGGTCGGGATGGCGGCCGATACGGGTCTTCAGCGCCTGGACACGGGCCTCGACCGCCTGGGCCAGGTCGACGGCGCTGGCGTCGCCTTCGATCAGCGGCACCAGATCCGGGCAGGCCTCGGAGAACACCGCCAGATCCTGTTTGCGTTTGTCGATTTCGATCTCATAGACACGCGAGCGCACCGTGGCCTGGGTGGCGAAGACGCCCAGGATGTCCAGTTGCTGGACCTTCTCACCGCGCCGCTCGGCCTCGTGCTCCCAGGGCAGGCCCGTGGCCTTTTCGATCGTCGGCACGATGATGCCGAGGATATTGACCGGGCGGCCGATCTCCCTGCGATAGCCCGGCAGCCAGGTCTGTTGCAGGCGGCGCAGGGCGATGGCTGACGCGGTGTTGCAGGCCAGAACCACCAGGTTTGCGCCGCGCTCGAACAGACGCACGCAGCCATCCCTGGTCAGCGCGACGATGTCCTCGCCGGTCCGAACGCCGTAGGGCGCGTTGGCCTGGTCGGCCAGATAGGTGAAGTCCGCCTGGGGCAGACGCTGCACGAGGGCGCGGTGGACCGAGAGGCCGCCTACGCCAGAGTCAAAGACGCCGATCATGGGCCAAGCTGTAGCCGCCAAACCCCAGCGCGTCCACGGATGGGAAGGGCGGGAAAGAAGGCTACGGCCCTGTCATGTGACAGGGCGGCCGCCCATATCCTAGAGTCTTGCGTCTCAAAACGGAATCGTTTCGATACGATAACAAGGCTCTAAATCAAACACTTAGAGCATGACTAGCGTCGAAACCGGTTCCCACTTTCGGCGTCACGCTCTAGGGTCGCGCCCAACACATCCACCGGAGATCCTCCGTGCAACGTCGTACCTTTCTCGCCTCGGCCGCTGTCACCGGCGCGGTGGTCGCCGCCCATCCCGGCCTAGCCCTCGCGCAGAGCGCCAATCCCCTGATCCAGACGTGGGCAGGCCCCTTCGGCGGCGTGCCCGCCTTTGACAAGGTGAAGGTCGCTGACTTCAAGCCGGCGCTCGAGGCGGCCATGGCCAGGAACCTGGCCGAGATCGATGCGATCACCGCCAACAAGGCCGCGCCGACCTTCGAAAACACCATCGGCGCGCTGGAAGACGCCGGCCGGATGCTGAACGACGTCCAGACCTATTACGGGATCTGGGGCTCGAACATGAGCACACCGGATTTCCAGAAGGTCGAGGAGGAGATGGATCCGGCGCTCTCGGCCCACTACGACAAGATCAACCAGAACGCCGCGCTCTTCGCCCGCATCCAGGCCGTCTACGACTCGCCCGACAAGGCCAAGCTGACGCCCGAGCAGCAGCGCGTGCTGTGGATCTACTACACCAACTTCGTGCGGTCGGGCGCGAAGCTGTCGCCCGAGGCCAAGGCCCGGGTCGGCGCGATCAACACCGAGTTGGCCGGCCTCTACACCAAGTTCAGCCAGAACCTCTTGGCCGACGAGAACACCTGGATCGAGCTCAGCGAGGCCGACCTGGCCGGCCTGCCCGAGGGCCTCAAGGCCGCCGCCGCCTCGAACGCCGCGACGCGCAAGCTTCTTGGCAAGCATGTGATCGTCAACACCCGCTCCAGCGTCGACCCCTTCCTGACCGAGTCGCCGGTGCGCGCCGCGCGCGAGAAGATCTGGCGCGCCTTCGTCAATCGTGGCGACAACGGCGGGGCGACCGACAACAACGCCATCATCCGCAAGATCCTGAAGCTGCGCGTCGAGCGAGCCAAGCTCCTGGGCTACAAGACCCACGCTCACTGGCGCCTCGAGAACGCCATGGCCAAGACGCCGGAAAACGCCATGGCGCTGATGGAGGCGGTCTGGAAGCCGGCGATCGCCCAGGTGGCGATCGATGTCGCCGACATGCAGGCGATCATCGACAAGGAGGGTGGCGGGTTCAAGCTGGAGCCCTGGGACTACCGCTTCTACGCCGAGAAGGTGCGCAAGGCGAAGTACGACCTCGATATGAACGAGGTGAAGCCGTACCTGCAGCTGGACAAGCTGCGGGAGGGCATGTTCTGGGCCTCGGGCCAGCTCTATGGCTTCGAGTTCAAGAAGCTGGAGGGCATTCCGGTCTTCCACCAGGACGTCACGGTCTATGAGGTGACGCGCGGCGGCAAGCATGTGGGCCTGTGGTACTTCGACCCCTACGCCCGTCCCGGCAAGCGCTCGGGCGCGTGGATGAACGCCTACCGCACCCAGGAGCGGTTCAAGCGCGAGACCACCACGATCGTCTCGAACAACTCCAACTTCATCAAGGGTAAGCCCGGCGAGCCCGTGCTGATCTCGTGGGATGACGCGGTCACGCTGTTCCACGAATTCGGCCATGCCATCCATGGCCTGAACGCCAATGCGACCTATCCGTCGGTGTCGGGCACGGCCGTGGCGCGCGACTATGTCGAATTCCCCAGCCAGCTGAACGAGCACTGGCTGTCGACCCCGCAGGTGCTGAACCAGTTCGCTCTGCACTATCAGACCGGCAAGCCGATCCCGGCGGATCTCGTCAAGAAGATCGAGGCCGCTGGCAAGTTTGGTCAGGGCTTCGGCACGACCGAGTATCTGGCCAGCGCCCTGATCGACATGAAGCTGCACCTGGCCGGCGATGTGGACATCGATCCGGACGCGTTCGAGCGCGAGGAACTGACCAAGCTGAACATGCCCAAGGAGATCGTCATGCGGCACCGTACGCCGCAGTTCGGCCACGTGTTCTCGGGCGATGGCTATTCGGCCGGCTACTACAGCTACCTGTGGTCCGACACCCTGACAGCCGACGCTGCGGACGCCTTCGCCGAGGCGCCGGGCGGCTTCTACGACAAGGCCGTCGCCAAGCGCCTCTACGAAGACATCATGGCCAAGGGCAACACGATCGATCCGGTCGAACAGTTCCGCGCCTTCCGGGGCCGTGACGTCAAGATCGGCGCCCTGATGCGCAAGCGCGGCTTCCCGGTTCCGCCGGGGGCCTGAGGCAGATCCCCTAACCCTCCTCCCGCAGGGGGAGGGGTTAGGGGGCTGAAGGAGTTTTGATGATCGCGTCCGCCGCTCTGGCTCTTTCCCTGGCGCTTGCGCAGACCGCCTCGCCGTCCATCGCGCTCGGCGCCGCCCCGGCCCAGGACGAAAGCGCCGTCGTCGCTGAATTGACGATCGTCGCCAAGCCGCCAGGGCCGGCGGTGTGGCTGGTCGAGAAGGACGGGGCCAAGCTCTACATTCTGGGCTCGGCCCCGCCGCTGCCGCATCAGCTGAAATGGCAAAGCCCACGCCTGAACAAGGCGCTGGACAAGGCGAGCCTCGTCCTTTTGCCCCCCGAGGCGGCCGTGGGCGTCACCCAGGTGGCCGGGTTCGTCCTCAAGCTGGGCGGCGGTCTGCGCCAGCCACTGGGCAAGGCGCTCGAGGACCAGCTGCCGCCGGATCTGAAAGCGCGCTTTGTCGAGTCCCGCACCCAGGCGCGCAAGGGGGGCGGCGAGTACAAGAACTGGAAGCCGGCGGTCGCCGGGTTCCTGCTGCTGTCTGATTTCCGTCAGGCCGCCGGCCTGTCCGAGGCCAAGCCCGTCAGCACGATCGAGCGCATGGCCAAGGCGCGCAAGCTGAAGGTCAAGGCGGTGGGGCAGTACCGAATGAGCGCGGTCACCGCCATCGCGGGCAAGCTCTCGCCCGAGGACCAGCTCTATTGCCTGCGCGTGGCCCTGGACGAGGTCGCCTATGACGGCGCCCATTCCACCACGATCGGGCGCGACTGGGCGGAGGGCGATCTGGCCTCGGTGCGCGCGCGTTACCGCGCCAGCGCCGCGCAGCGGTGCCTGACCCACGTTCCGGGTGGCGCGGCCTTGCTGGAGAGGGGCCTTGTCCAGACCGCCGACGCCATGGCCGAAGCGCTGAAGCGACCGGGGGTCACCGTGGCGGTGGTGGATCTTGGCTTCCTGCTGCCGGCCGACGGGGTCCTGGACCGCCTGAAGGCGCAGGGCGCGACGATCACCTCGCCTGTCGAATAGCGCTGCGAGTTGACGCGCCAGGCTCGCGCCGACCAAGGTCGTGTCGGGAGGACCAACCGATGAAGACGATGATCGCCGCGAGCGTTCTGGCGCTGCTGGTTGTGGGGGCCGCGCGGGCCGAGGTGACGGACGCTCAGCCGAGCGGGTTTCAGGTTCGCCATCAGGTCGTGATCGCCGCACCGGCGACGACTGTGTGGGCCGTCCTGGTCCAGCCGTCGAAATGGTGGGCCTCGGCGCACACCTGGTCGGGGTCAGCCGCCAACCTGTCGCTCGGCGCGGCCTCGGGCGGCTGCTTCTGCGAGCGCCTGCCCAACGGCGGCTCGGTGCTGCACATGACGACGGTCCATGCCGCGCCGGGCCAGAAGCTGGTGCTGAACGGCGGGCTTGGCCCCTTGCAGTCGTCGGGCGCGAGCGGGGCGATGACCATCCTCTTGGCCGAGAAGGACGGCGCCACGACCGTGACGGTCACCTATGACGTCGGCGGCTACTTCAAGGGCGGGCTCGACAAGCTGGCCGCGCCCGTCGACGGGGTTCTGGGCCAGCAGGTCCGGGGATTAGCGCAGGCTGTGGAGGCGGTAGACTAGGCCCTATACTACGGTCGTAATATATGGCTAGTCTGCGAAGATGAAGGTCCTCGCGATTGCCCTCTTCTGTGCCGCCTTGTCCTTCTCCGGCGCCCGCGCTGAAGAAGGTTGGGTGCAGATGTCGGACGGGGTGCGCGTTCACTTTGTCGATCAGGGCGAAGGCGTGGCGGTCGTCCTACTGCACGGCATGACCGGATCGGCGGCCTCCAACTATGGGGAAACCGGCGCCATCAACGCCCTGGCCAGATCCCATCGCGTGATCGCCATCGACTTTCGAGGGCACGGCAGGAGCGACAAGCCAACCCATGCGGAGGCTTACCGACCGGATCGACTGGTCGAAGACGTGTTGGCGGTGCTCGATGACCGAAAGGTCCAGCGAGCGCATTTCGTCGGATACTCTATCGGCGGCTGGACCGTCCGCCGCCTGGTCTCCGCCGCTCCCAGGCGCGTTTTATCGGTGGTTCTGG
This sequence comes from Caulobacter vibrioides, assembly GCF_002310375.3. Taxonomy (GTDB): domain Bacteria; phylum Pseudomonadota; class Alphaproteobacteria; order Caulobacterales; family Caulobacteraceae; genus Caulobacter; species Caulobacter vibrioides_D. The sequence continues at coordinate 4,079,936 of NZ_CP023315.3, read as the reverse complement.
GCGGGGATGGTGTCTTCGATGGAGGTTGGCGGGCTCTGGGGTCTGAAGACGCCAAGGGCGACGACACGTCTCCACCTCCCGCAGCAAGCCATTTGTGGGACCCAAAAGCCGATAGGCCGGCTTACAAGGCCTTCGGCGAGGGCGTCTCGCGACCTGCAACCTATTCAGACCGTCCGCCCTTCGAGGCTCCGGTGCTGCAGATACTGGGTCAGTTCGACTACCCCAACACGATGAGCAAGCTGCTCAAGCGCCAAGTGTCAGACTATCGGCTGGTTGTGCTGCCCGGGCGGACCCACCTTACAGCGCTCGCCGATCCGGGGTTCACGCAGGCCATTTTGCGCTTCATCGACGATGACGACCCGGTTCGCTGACCAAGATCACCACCGAGCTCACCGAAGAAAAACGCCCGCGAACCTCTCGGTCGCGGGCGTCTTTGTTTCTGGAGCGCCTTAGAGGCTAGGCGCTCGCGGCCACGTCGCCGTCGCTGGCGCCCAGCAGGGCCATCTGCAGGCGCGAGCGGTCGCGGCGGGCGGCTTCCAGAGCCCCTTCGGCCAGGGCGGCTTCCGAGGTCAGGCGCTCGATGGTCGCCTGCAGCTCGGCGATCTTCGCTTCGTGATCGCGGCGAGCCTGGTCTTGCGCTTCCTGCATCGCATCGAGGCGGGCGCGCAGTTGCTGGGCGCGCTCCTCGGCGCGCTTGAGCGCCTTTTCCTGAGCCACGGCGCTCTTGGCCAACTGGTCGGCGCGTTCGATGGCCGTGGCGCGGGCGGTGTCGACGCCGGCGTGACGCTGGCGCAGGCCGTCGGCCTCTTCCTCGAGGGCGCGAATGCGGTCCAGGGCGCGCTCCAGGGCGACGTTGAGGTCGCCGGCGCGGCGTTCCACCGCCTTCTGCTGGGCGCTGGAGTCGGCGAGACGGGCCGAGATCTGGCCGTTCATCTCTTCCAGCTTGTCGGCGCGACCCGTAGCGGTCTCCAGGCGCGTCTGCAGGGCGGAGATCTCGGCGCGGTTGGCCTCGACCTGGCTTTCCAGACCGCGGATCGTGCGGCCGCTGTCGGCCTGGTGAGCCGCCAGGGCGTTCTCGACCGCTTGGCCGCGCGCGCGTTCGGCGGCCAGCTGGGCCTCGAGGTCGGTCTCGATCCGCGACAGGCGGGCCAGATCCAGGCCGGCCTGATCGACGCGCTTCTTGAGCGTGGCGGTTTCTTCGCCCAGCAGGGCGTTGTCCTGGTTGGCGCGGGCCAGGGCGGCTTCGGCGTCGCCGCGACGGGCGTCGATGTCCTGCGCCTGGATGCGCAGGCCTTCGACGTCCTGCACCAGATGCTCGATACGGGCCGTGGCGTCGCGCATCGAGGCGTCGAGGCTGGAGACCTTCAGGTCCGACTGCAGCAGGGCGTTGCGCAGCCGATCGATCTCAAGCGCATTGTCCTCGAGGGCGGCGTCCTGGGTCTGGCGGCGGGCGTCGGATTCGCTCAGAGCGGTCTCGGCGGCGGCGAGACGCGCGGAGACCTCGCGCTCTTCGGCCTGGATCAGGGCGATCTGGCGTTGGGCCTGGTCGAGATTGGCGCGCACGGCGATCAGCTCGGCGTGCTCGGCGCGGCGAGCCTCGAACTCCTGGCCCACCGGACCGCGGATCTCGGCGATCAGCGGCTCGATGGCCTTCAGGTGCTCCATGACCCGGCCGATGCTGTCGAGACCGCCGTGAATGGTCTCGTAGCGTTGACCGATGGCCTGGGTGGACTCGATCTGGTGCTGCATGGCTTCCGACCGGGCTTCGTCGCCCAGAACCGTCGGCTTGCCGTTCTTCGTGTCGCGCGAGTTCTTCGACAGCAGTCTCATTCGGCCCACCTTCGCCCCATGCGAGTCCTCGGCGTCCCAAACGGGACGGCTCGGCGGACGCCGCGAATCTGTTACCCAGAGGTTAACAACTTAGTTTACGGACAAGATGAATGTCGAGGGGCGGACGCCGCGACCCGGCGTCGCGGCCTTGCTCAATTGTCCGAATTCTGGGGACGAAGCGCCGCTTCCGCCGCAAGCGTTCGAGAGACCGCCGACACAACTGCGGCGATACGTAGCGCGGTCTGAATCCGGGCGGGCTCCACGCCCTGCTGACGCAGCTCAGCCTCGTGACTGTCTAGGCATGCGCCGCAGCCATTGATCGCCGAGACGGCCACGCACCACAGGTCATAGGCGGTCCCGCGCACCCCGGAATGGGTCAGGCGATTCATGCGAAGCCGCGACGGCAGGGCCTCGTAGTCGGGGGCCTGCATCAGATGCAGCGCCCGGAAATAGACGTTCGTCATCGCCATCATGGCGGCGGCCTTGCGGGCGGCGAGATTCGCCTCTGGCGCGAGGCCTGCAGCCGTCGCCGCCGCGTCAATCGCCCGGAGTGTTTCCACCTCGCCGGCGGCGCAAGCGCTGGCGACGAAGCACCCCCAACGCGCCTCGTCATCCAGCGCAGGATCGTCGACCAGCAAGGCCAGATTGGTCCCCAGATCGCGGGCGTAGTCGGGCAGGCGGGCGCGCAGGGCCTCGATCGACACGTGATGCTCCATGGCCGTCGACGAGGGGATAGCATCGCGGGGCGCGTTCGTCCCGGTCCGAGCCGCGAGAGGTGAGGCGGTCGGACCGGGAGGCGCTAGTCATCCGGGGCGGGGTGGGGGAGACATTCACCGGACGCTTCGACTGTTGGACGATAGGCGGGGCTTTCGCCTTGGTCCAATCGATAGTTTTTTGAAAACGAATAGATACGTCCTATATGTGAAGCTATGCTGTTACCCACGCTCCGCCAACTCCAGTATCTCAAGCTCCTGTCGGAGCACGGCTCCTTCAGCCGCGCCGCCGATAACGCGCACGTCACCCAGCCGACCCTGTCGGCTGGTATCCAGGAGCTGGAGAAGATCCTGGGCGCGCCGGTTGTCGACCGGGCGCGGTCCGGCGTGATCCTCACCGCCGCCGGGCAGGAGGCCGTTCGACGGGCCGAGGACATCCTCGCCCGGGCCGAGGACCTGGTGCAGGCCGCGCGGGGCGCTGGTCAGCCGCTGGCCGGCCGGTTCCGGCTGGGCGTGATCCCGACCGTGGCCCCCTACCTTCTGCCGCGCGCTCTGCCCGTGCTGCGCGACCGCTTCCCGAAGTTGAAGCTGTTCCTGCGCGAGGACCTGACCCATCGCCTGATCAGCGCCCTGAAGACCGGCGCGCTGGACGCGGCGCTGATCGCGCTGCCCTACGACATGAGCGGTCTCGACTGGGCCCATGTCGAGGACGACGAGCTGCTGGCGGCCGCGCCGGCCAACCATCCCATGGCCGCCTCGACCCAGGTGGATCCTGACAGCCTGGCCGGCGAGGACCTGATCCTGCTGGAGGACGGTCATTGCCTGCGCGACCATGCCCTGGCGGCGTGCGGGCTGGAGCCGCCGCGCGGCGTCGGCGAAGAAGAGACCTTCGCGGCCACGTCCTTGCCGACGCTGGTGCAGATGATCGGCTCGGGCCTGGGCGTCTCGTTCCTGCCCAAGATGGCGGTTCAGGCCGGGCTCACGGACAAGGCGGCTGTGACGGTTCGTCCCCTGGCGACCGCCCATCCCAGCCGTGAGATCGTCGTGGCCTGGCGCGCAGGCTCCAGCCGGGGCGTCGAGGGGCGCCTGCTGGCGGACACCTTGCGGCAGGCGGTCTGAGAGACCCTAGAGCCCTTTCCGATCTGATTGAACCAATCAGATCGGATAAAAAGAGATATATTTCAAAATCTTATAGCGTTCTTCGATCCGATCACCGCTTCACACTGATCGGAGAACGCTCTAGTGGGTCTGCGAGATCGGACCCTCGGCCCGGCCTTCTACGAACTGGCGCACATAGGGGTTGTCGGTGGTGGCCAGGTCCGAGGCCGGGCCCCGCCAGATGATCTTGCCGCCGTGCAGCATGGCGATCTCGTCGCCGATCGTCTGGGCCGAGGCCAGGTCATGGGTGATCGACACCGCCGTCGAGCCCAGGCGGCGAACCTGGTCGGAGATCAGCTGGTTGATCGCCGCCGCCGTGATCGGATCAAGGCCGGTGGTGGGCTCGTCGAAGAATAGGATTTCCGGCTGGGCCACCACGGCGCGGGCCAGGCCTGCGCGCTTCTGCATCCCGCCGGAAAGCTCCGAGGGGAAACGGTTGGCGACGTCGGCCGACAGCCGCACCTGTTCCAGCGCCTCGATCGCCCGCTCGCGCGCCTGACGGCGGGGGACGCCGTCGGCGTTGATCAGGCGGAAGGCGACATTCTCCCAGATGGGCAGGCTGTCGAACAGCGCCGCGCCCTGGAACAGCACCCCGACCCGCGAGAACAGCTTGCGGCGCTGGGTCTCGGACAGGCCGACGACGTTCTTGCCGTCCAGCTCGATCGTCCCGGCTTCGGGACGCAGCAGGCCCAGCGCAGTCTTGATCGTCACCGACTTTCCCTGGCCCGAGCCGCCAATGATCACCAGCGAGCGACCCGGCGCGACCGACAGGTCCAGCTGGTCGAGGACCTTGCGGCCCTCGAACTGCTTGGTGACGCCCTTCCAGGCCAGTTTGGGAACGGCGCTGGTCATGACATGTGCGTGAAAAGAGTGGTCAGGAGATAGTCCGAGGCGAAGATCAGGATCGCCGAGGAGACCACCGCGTGGGTCGTGGCCCGACCGACGCCGCGCGCGCCGCCCGAGGCGTTGTAGCCGTGGTAGCAGCCCATCAGCGCCACGATGAAGCCGAACACCGCCGCCTTGATCAGGCCCGAGACGATGTCCCAGCTCTCCAGGAAGTTGATGGTGTTGCGGATATAGACCGTCGGATTGAACTCCAGCACCCGCGTGGCCACCAGCCAGCCGCCGGCGATGCCGATGATGTCGGCCACGGCGGTGAGCAGCGGCAGGGTCAGCACCGCCGCCAGCAGGCGGGGCGCGACCAGATAGCGGAACGGGTCGGTCGACAGGGTGCGCATGGCGTCGATCTGCTCGGTCGCGCGCATGGCGCCGATCTCGGCGGCGATCGCGGCCGAGACGCGTCCGGCCAGCATCAACGCCGCCAGCACCGGACCCAGCTCCCGCGTTATCCCCAGCGCCACGATCTGCGGCATGACCTGCTCGGCGTTGAAGCGGCCGCCGCCGGTGAAGATGTTCAGCGCCAGGGCCGCGCCGGTGAACACCGCCGTCAGGCCCACGACCGGCAGCGAGAAGAAGCCGATCGCCACGATCTGTCGGCGCAGCTGGCTGAAGAACCAGACCGGCGTCAGCGCCGCGACGACGCCGCGCACGGCGAAGACCCCGGCCGCGCCGACCATGCGCACGGCGGCCAGGGCCGAGCGGCCCAGGGCCTGAACCGGATTGATGGCGACTCGCCGGGTCGCCTCGGCCGTGGTCATGTCAGTAGCTCTCGGCCGGTTGGGTGGCCGGATTGGCTGCGGCGGGCGTCGCGGTCGTCGCCGCGCCGCCTTGCGGGCGGATCACCGAGCCGATCAGGCCGAAGAGGTCGACAGCGCCCTGGGTGTTCTCTATCTCGCCGCCGGCCTTAAGATCGTCCAGCGATGCGCCGGGCGCGATGGCCACGTGGGCCCCGCCCAGCAGGCCGTCGCTGGTGATCTTGGCGGTGGAGTCCGCAGGCAGCTTGACGGTCGGGTCGATGCTCAGCTTGGCCACCGCCAGATAGGTCTTGGGCTCCAGCGTGATCTGCGAGACCGTGCCGACCTTGACGCCCGCGACGGTGACCGCAGCCCCTGGCGCCAGCGAGCCGGCCTCACCGAACTTGGCGCTGATCTCGTAGTCGCCGCGCTTCATGTGAACGCCGCCCACGGTCAGCGAATAGGTCAGGAACCCCGCCGTCAGGGCGAGGACGACGACGCCCATGGCCGTTTCGGCCCATTGTTCGCGCAATGCCATATGCCGTTGTCCTTCCAGTTCGGGTCCCGTCTAGCGACGACCCGAGCCGCCCTTCTGAAGCTGGTTGGTCAGCACGTCGATGTTGCCGCCGGCGTTGTCGATCGTCGACACGAAGTCCTGCTGCTGGGTGATCGCCAGCCAGATTCCCTTGAACTGGACATCAACCACCTTCCAGTTCGCGCCGCCGCCGAGCACGCGCCACGAGACGGGCACCGGCTGACCAAGCTGGCCGCCGGACACCACGGTGTTGACGATCACGTCGCCGGGTTTGCGGACGACCGAGCCGGTCACCTTCAGCTGCTCGCCCCGATAATCATCGATACGGCTCTGGTAGACGTTCTCCGCGTAGGTCCGGAAGACGGGCGTGAAGCGCGCGCGCTGTTCCGGGGTGATCGTGCGGGCGTACTTGCCCAGCACGAAGTTGGTGATGCGCGGCACGTCGGCCAGTTCGTCCACCGCCTGGCGGAAGACCTGCTTCTTCTGGGTTTCGCTCATGCTCTTGTTGGCCAGCACGCTGATCACGCGCTGGGCCTTGGCCTGGACGAAGGCTTCGGCGCTCGGGTCACGTGCGCTGCTCTGGGCCAGGGCGGGGCTGGCGATCGAAAGCGCGGCGGCGCCGAAGAAAGCCAAAAGCGCGGCGTTGGCGCCGCGCCGGGTGGGGGAGGGGTTTCGCATGGTGTTACCGGGAAGGATCATGGATTGGCCGCCGGGGGCGACGGGGTCGGTTCCGGAGGCGGCGCGTCGAAATCGGGAAGCGCCTCGGTCTCGCCGGTGGCTTCGCGGACGAGGGCCTCGCGGTACTGGGCGTAGGCGGATCGAGTGGTCACATAGGGGTCGGCCGCGTCATCCAAGGCGTGGTACGCCGAGTCCGTCCTGGCCCGCAGATCGACCACAGTCGTGGCGATACGGGCCTTGCCGAAGTCGGTCTCAAGGCCGCCGACGAAGAGCGAGACCGGGTCGGTGACGATGTCGAGCGCGCGGCCGACGCCATCACGAACGTTGAGAGGGCCCATCAGCGGCACATAGATGTAAGCGCCGGGACCCGCGCCCCAGCGGCCGAAGGTCTGGCCAAAGTCGGCGCCGCGCGGCGGCAGGCCCATCTTGGCGGCGACGTCGAACAGGCCCGCGACGCCGACCGTGGAGTTGACCACGAAACGGGCGCTCGAGCGCACGGCCTGACGCGGCTTGCCCTGAAGAACCTGGTTCATCACCGTGTTCGGCTCACCCAGGTTGTAGATAGCGGCGCTGACGCGGTCGCGCACAACGCGCGGCGTCACCGCCATGTAGCCATGCGTGATCGGCGCCAACAGCGCTCCGTCCAGGCTCATACCGAGCTTGAACGAGGCCCGGTTGAAGCCCTCCAGCGGGTCATTGGAGGCCGGACCCGCCGAAGCGAGCGGTGTAGCCTCGGCTTGCGCCTGCGCGTTCGACGCCGCAGCCAGAAGGCCGGCGGCCGCCATGGCGCCGACGGCGACGTGACGTCGGAACCCTTGTGGGCGCGCGCTCTGGGACGGGTCGCGCAAGCGGATGCTCCTGCTTCTCATAGGCGCCATGTATTCACGACGCCCTCCGTATCAAGATTAAGGCCGACTATTTCGCTTACGCTTGAACGCCTGAGCGCAAATCGCCAGGGCGTCGCGCGACTCAGTCACGCCCGCCGCGAGCCCTACGATGTGATCCACCCATCGGCGCACTGGAACCCCTCGGGCGCGGGGGCTTCACGGTTTGTCGGCAAGCGTGGCGCCGGCGCCGCGCCTGTCTCGCCTCTCCGTATTCAGATATATCTAAACGCGCTCTTGACGATCGGCGATTTCGATATATCTATAATTCCGATATAACGAAACAGGATCTAAAACATGTTTGGACGACATCATTCTCACCGCGGCGCGTGGGGCGGCCACGGGGGCCAGCACCACGGTCGGCATCCGTTTGGCTTCCACGGTCACCATCATGGGCCTCGGGGACGCGGCGGACGCATGGGCCGCTTCTTCGATCACGGCGACCTGCGCCTGGTGGTTCTCAAGCTGATCGCCGACAAGCCCAGCCACGGCTACGAGCTGATCAAGGCCATCGAGACGGCGGCGGGCGGCGCCTATACGCCCAGCCCCGGCGTGGTCTACCCGACCCTGACCCTGCTCGAGGAGCTGGGGTACGTGGTCGCCAGCGAAGCCGGCGGCGGCAAGAAGCTCTACACGATCACGCCCGAGGGCAAGGCGTTCCTGGTCAGCAATGAACAGCCTGTGCGTTCGCTCTTCGAGCGCATGGCCGAGGCCGCCTCGACCAGCGCCGCCTTCTCGCCGCAAATCCTGCGAGCCCGCGAGAACCTGAAGACCGCGCTGCGGCTGAAGCTGCATGGCGGCCAGCTGACGGCCGAGCAGATCGCCGGGATCGCCAAGGCGCTCGACGACGCCGCAGCGACCATCGAGACTCTCTGAGGAGCCGCAGGATGGAAAGCCACGCTCGCGTCGCCACCGACAAGGCGGCCCGCTACATGATCCAGCTCGCCAAGCACTGGAGCCACAAGTTCGACGTTCGTTACGACGACACCTCGGCCGATTTTCCGCTCCCGCTCGGCCTCTGCCGCATGACGGCCCACGCGGATGGCCTCGACATCACCGTAGAGGCCGCCGACCAGGAGGGGCTGGCCAGACTGGAAGACGTGGTGGCCAAGCACCTGGACCGCTTCGCGTTTCGGGAAGGCGAGCTGAAGTACGGCTGGACGCGCGCCTGGCCTGCGGGCGGGCTTGATCCCCGCGCCATCCGGATCAACGGTTCGGCGCCTCGGACTTGAGGTCGCGCCTTAGTGCAGTCCGCGCAGCAGGTCGATGCGTCGCATCGCCTTGCCCGGGAGTTCCGAGATCCGCCCCAGCGGCAGGGCCTCGGCGACGCTCCGGACGCCATAGACCGCGTGGCGGACCAGGGTCGGCATCGAGGGCGAGCCCAGAAAGCCGAACACCACGCGCTGCTGGGCGTTGGAAAGCTCGCGCTTGAACCGGTAGTCGCCGGTCCCGAGATCGAGCCGCATGTAGGGTGTGCCGTCCATGCTCTTCAGGATGTCCTGGAACAGCATCATGCCGGGCGAATAGCGCTCGAGATCGGGATTGTGGGCGATCAGCCAGCCGTGGATCGTGTGCTCGCCGCGCAGGTGGAAGTGCACGGCCGCCAGGCGCTCGCCCAGGTGCAGGGTGTAGAGCCCGCCGCCGAAGTCGGGGTCACGCCGCGCGAACAGATCATCCAGCAGCTTCTTGACCCAGGGGGCCTTGAAAAGATCGGTCTGGTGGGTGAGCAGCAACTGCACCCGCTTCCATGAGATCAGCTGGTCGAACGCCGCACGGCTTTCCGACATCGCGGTGAACCGGCAGGGCCCGACCTCACGCTCGGCTTTGCGGCGCTTCTTTTCGATATCCTTCAGGACGCCAACACCCGCGGCCTTGCGCTCGGCGGCGTAGGCCTCGTAGCCGTCGGGCGTTTCGACGACCCAGCTTTCGGTCTGGCCGCGCGCGTGGCGGCCGAGCGTCTCGTCGTCGGCCATCATGTGGCAAAAGTCGATCCGGCTCACGCCAAGGGCGTGCAGCAGATCGCGGGGGTTCATGGTCACGCCGGGCGCGGAGACCAGGGCCTGATAGTCGCACATTGGCGAGCCGACCGGCATCGCCACGTCCTGACGCACCCGCATGGGCAGGAAGGCACGCGCCTCTCCCTCCACCCCGCGCTCGATGGCGACCTTGACCTGATCGCTCTTGTCGCCCTGGGCGCGGGCGACAGCCAGCGTCCATTGCGGCGAGAGGAACGGGGAGTCGAGCCGCGTCTGGCCGTGCTGGAGCTGCGTCCACCGCGCGAGGTCGGCGTCCGAAAGGTCCAGGGCTTTGACGATCTCGATGGGCAAAAGGTGGCCAATCCGACGGAAAGAGTCGGGGGCACTGTGACGCCGAGAGATTGCCTTAGGGTTGACGGGACGCCGGTACGCGAGGCTTTGCGCCGTTCGCCTCTCCTTAAGGGCGAGGGGAACGGCGCTGGCCTGATCAGTCCATCAGCTTGCGCGTCAGATAGACATATTCGAGCGCCTGGCGGCGCGCCGTCTCGGCGAGGTTGGCGCTGGCCGCGTGACCGCCATCGACGTTCTCGTAGTAGAGCACCGGATAGCCCAGCTCCATCAGGCGCGCGGCGGCCTTGCGGGCGTGGGCCGGGTGCACCCGATCGTCCTTGGTCGAGGTCTCGATGAACACCTCGGGGTACTTCTGGCCAGCCTTGAGGTTGGAATAGGGGTCGTACTTGGCGATCACGGCCCGCTCCGACGGAATGGCCGGGTCGCCGTACTCGCCCACCCACGAGGCGCCCGCGCCGATCTGGCTGTAGCGGATCATGTCGAACAGCGGCACCTGCACGACGATGGCGTTGTACAGCTCGGGCCGCTGGGTCAGGGCGACGCCCATCAGAAGACCACCGTTCGAACCGCCCATGATGCCCAGGCGACGCGGCGAGGTGATCTTGCGCGTGATCAGGTCCTGCGAGACGGCGAAGAAGTCGTCATAGACCTTCTGGCGGTTCTCCTTGAGACCGGCCGAGTGCCAGGCCGGACCGAACTCGCCGCCGCCCCGGATATTGGCCACCACATAGACGCCGCCGCGCTCCAGCCACAGCTTGCCCATCGTTCCCGAATAGCCGGGCGTCAGGGGCACCTGGAAGCCGCCATAGGCGTAGAGCAGGGTCGGCGCGGCGCCGTCATACTTCACGTCCTTGGGCCGCACGACGAAATAGGGAACCTTGGTTCCGTCGGTGCTGGTCGCCTCGAACTGCTCGACTACGTGGGTCGAGGCGTCGAAGCGGGCCGGCGACGCCTTGATCTGCTCCAGCTTCAGCGAGCCGGCGTCGGCCAGCCAGAAGGTGGTCGGCGTCAGATAGCCGGTGACGGTGACGAACAGGCGCTCGCCCTTGTCGTCGGACGAGCCCAGGCCGATCGCGCTGTTGGCCGGCAGGTCCAGGGCCTGGGCGGTCCAGCCCTTGGGACCGTGGGTGAACACCTTGGCCGCGCCCTTGACGTTGTCGAGCATGCCGACGACCAGCTTGGTGCGGGTGGTCTGGACCTGTTCCACCGACTGGCGGGCCGTGGGACGCAGGACGAGCGTGGCGACCGCCTTGTCCGGCGCGGCCTTCAGCTTGGCCAGATCGAAGCTGATCAGGTCGCCGGTCTTGAAGCCCTTCGCCGGCCAGTCCTGCTCCATCAGGACGACCATCTGGCCGTCGACATAGCCCTGGATCGAGCTCTTCAGCGGCAGGTCGAGCTTCACGGGCTTGTCGCCCTCGATCAGATAGGTCTCGCTCTCGAAGAAGGTGACGCCCCGCGTGGCCATGACCGCGACCGCCTTGCCGTCGGCGTCACGCAGCACGAACGGGCTGACCGAAACGTCGGTCTCGACGCCGCGGAAGACTTCCTTGGCTTGATCCAGGGGCTGCCCGCGCTTCAGGGCCTTCAGGACATAGGCGTAGCCCGACTTGGTCAGCTCGCCCGGCGTCCACTCGCGACCGACCAGCAGGGTGTCCTTGTCCAGCCAGGTGTAGTTCTGCTTGCCCTCCGGCAGCTCGAACCCACCCGGGACAAAGGCCTTGATGGTGGTGTCGAACTCGCGAACCGTCACCGCGTCCTTGCCGCCGTTCGACAGGGTGATGAGGCAGCGGGTGTCGTCCGGCGGCAGGCAGCTGGCGCCCTTGAACACCCAGTTGGCGTTCTCGGCCTTGGTCAGGGCGTCGATGTCGAGGATCGTTTCCCAGGCGGGCTCGGCGGTGCGGTAGCTGTCCAGCGTCGTCCTGCGCCAGATCCCCCGGACATGGTCCTTGTCCTGCCAGAAGTTGCGCAGGGAACCGTCGCCGGCGAACGACACGCCGGGCACCCGGTCCTTGGCGTTCAGGATGGCCAGGGCCTTGGATTCCAGGTCGGCGTAGCGCGCGTCGCCCTGCAGCACGGGCAGCGAGCGGGCGTTCTGGGCCTTGGCCCAGTCCATCGCGCGCGTCCCCTCGATCTCCTCCATCCACAGATAGGGGTCGTCCTTGCCCAGCTCCGACAGAGGCGTGCGGGCCTCGGCGGCGGGCTTGCCGGCGGGTTTGGCGGTGTCGGCGGCGATCGCGGGGGTCAGGGTCATCAGACTCGTGGAGGCGAGGAGGGCAAGCAGCGACTTACGCATTTAGTGATCCATCAACTGGCGCGACAGGTAGGTGTAGTGCAGAGCCCAGCGGCGGGCGTTGGCCTTGGGGTCGGCCCCGTTGGCGTGGCCGCCGTCGGTGTTCTCGAAATAGAGGTTGTCGACCTTCAGGTCGTCCAGGCGCGCGGCGAACTTGCGCGCGTGACCCGGATGGACCCGGTCGTCCTTGGTCGAGGTGGTGATGTAGGCCAGCGGGTATTTCACGCCCGCCTTCAGCTTCTGATACGGGCTGTAGGCCTCGATCCAGGCGCGTTCGGCCGGGATGGCCGGGTCGCCATACTCGCCGATCCACGAGGCGCCCGCCGGCAGCTGGGTGTAGCGGATCATGTCCAGCAGCGGGCTTTCCACGATCACGGCGTTCCACAGGTCGGGCCGCTGGGTCATGGCCACGCCCATCAGCAGGCCGCCGTTCGAGCGGCCATAGGCGCCCAGGTGGCGGGGCGAGGTGATCTTCTTGGCGATCAGGTCCTCGGCCACGGCGAAATAGTCGTCATAGGCGCGCTGGCGATTGGCCTTCAGCGCCGCCTGGTGCCAGCCTGGGCCAAACTCGCCGCCGCCCCGGATGTTGGCCACGGCGTAGCTGCCGCCGCGCTCCAGCCAGAGTTTGCCGATCAGCGGATCGTAGACCGGCAGCTTGGACAGGTTGAAGCCGCCATAGGCGTGCAGCAGCAGCGGGTTCTTGCCGTCGTGCTTGTGACCCTTGGGGTGGATCAGGAAGTAGGGAATCTTGGTCCCGTCCTTGGAGGTGGCGACCTTCTGCTCGACTTCGAGCTTGGAGGCGTCGAACTGGGCCGGCAGAGCCTTGATCGTCTGGGCGGTGGTCCCCTTGGCGTCGGCCAGTTTCAGCTGGGTCGGGGTCGCAAAGCCCTCGTCGGTGTAGAAAACCAGATCGCCCTCGTCGGAATGCGAGCCGAGCGTGACGGCGGCGTTGTCGATGACGGGCAGGTTGGTCTGGACCACTCCGCGCTCGCCGTTGTTCTGCAGGCTAACCAGCGAGCCGCGCACATTGTCGTAGACGACGGCGACCACGCGGTTGTCGGTGACCGTGGCCTGGGCGATCGACTGGCGCGGCCCCGGCGACAGGATCGCGCAGGGGTTACAGCCGTTCGACACCACGATCTCGCTGCCGGGGCGCAGGCGCTCGGGCGAAACCAGGGCGAGGCTGCCGGCGGGGATGGCGACGCCTGCGAAGGTCCAGGGCTCCTCGGTCTTCACGACCAGCGAGCCGTCCAGCATGCCGACAATGCCGCCCTTCTTGGGCAGCGGCAGCGGCGCAAGACCCTTGGGCGTCCACTCGAAGTACAGACTGTTGAAGAAGTCGGTCGCCTGTTCGATCAGCACCACGCGGCCGCCCTTGGCGTCGCGGATCACGTTCGGGCGCACCGACACGTCGCCCTTCTGGCCGCGATAGATCTCGACCGCCTCGCTCAGCGCCTGACCGCGCTTGAGCGTCTTGACCACCATGCCATAGCCGCTGTCGGTGGTCGTGCCCGGGCCCCAGTCGCGGGTCAGGATCAGGGTGTCGGGATCCAGCCACTCGATCGACTGCTTGCTCTCGGGCAGCACGAAACCGCCCGCCGCCGGATCGACGAAGGTCTTGGTGGTGAGGTCGAACTCGCGGACCGTGACGGCGTCCTTGCCGCCGTTCGACAGGTTCACCAGGCACCGGTCGTGGGTCTTGGGGCGGCAGTCGGCGCCCTTCCAGATCCAGTTCTTGCCCTCGGCGGCCGAGAGCGCGTCCAGGTCGATCACGGTCTCCCACTGGGGATCGGCCGACTTGTAGGACTCAAGGCTCGTGCGCCGCCAGACGCCGCGCACATGGGTGGCGTCCTGCCAGAAGTTGAACACCGTCTTGCCGACGAAGTTCGGCATGGCGATCCGGTCCTTGGCGGCCAGGATCTTCAGGGCCTGCGCCTGCAGACCCGCAAAGCGCGGATCGCTGGACAGAAGCGGCAGGGTCTTGTCGTTCTGCGCCTTCACCCAGGCGAGGGCTGCAGGGCTTTCGACAGCCTCGAGGGCCAGATGGGGATCCTTGTCCTGGGCCCACGCGGAGCCGGAGGCCAGGAGGACAAGGGCGAGAGCGGCGGCCGAGCCGTGGCGGAGCGTCATCATGGCTGGGGACGGTATCGAACATTCCGTCGCGCGCCAGCCCACTTTTCGAACGTCCTGAACCGAGAAACGGCCTTGGCGCGGGCGATCATGCCCCGCGTCGCCGCGTCCCCTGACTTGGCGCGGCTTTTCCACTATATAGCCCCGTCATGAGCCGCACCTTCCTGAAGATGAACGGCCTGGGCAACGACTTCGTCGTCATCCAGACCCTCACCGAAGCCTTCGATCCGACCCCTGAGCAGATCCGTGCGATCGCCAAGCGGCCCGGTGTCGATGGCAAAGGCGGGATCGGCTGCGACCAGGTGATCGCCATCGATCCGCCCAAGGCGCCGGGCGCCTCGGCCTATGTGCGGTTCTGGAATGCGGACGGGGAAGTAGCCGGCGCGTGCGGCAACGGCACGCGCTGCGTCGCGTGGCTCCTGATGCAGTCGGCCGGAAAGGACGCCGTGGCCTTCGACACCGTCGCGGGCCGTATGTCGGGTGTTGCGGCCGGCGACAAGCTGGTGACCGTCGACATGGGCCCGCCCGGTCTCGACTGGACCCAGATCCCCCTCTCCGAAGAGATGAACACCGAGCGCGTGGAGCTGCAGGTCGGACCGATCGACGCGCCGCTGGTCCACACGCCCGTCTGCGTCTCGATGGGCAATCCGCATGTTGTGTTCTTCGTCGACGCGCCGGTCACCGATGACTTCGCGCGCGGCACGGGCAGCCTCGTCGAGCACCATCCGCTGTTCCCGCAAGGCGTCAATGTCGGCTTCGCGCACATCGCCAGCCGCGACCATATCCGGCTGAAGGTCTGGGAGCGTGGCGCGGGCCTCACCCAGGCCTGCGGCACCGGCGCCTGCGCGGCCCAGGTCGCCGCCGTGCGTCGCGGCCTGACCGATCGCAAGGCGCGGGTCGAGTTTGACACGGGCTCCCTGACCATCGAATGGCGCGAGAGCGACGGCCACGTGATCATGACGGGCCCGATCACCATGGAATACGCCGGCAAGCTGCCGGAGCTGGTCGCCGCATGAGCCTTCATCCTGCCCTTGCCGCCGGCAAGACGGCCGTCATCACCGGCGCCGCCGACGGCATCGGCCTGGCCGCCGCCAAGATCTTCCGCGAGCTGGGCCTCAACGTGGTCATGGCCGACGTCACCGGCCGCAAGCTGAAACAGGAAGCCGAGGCCATCGGCGCGATCGCCGTGCCCACCGATGTCGCCGATCGTGCGGCGGTCGAGGCCCTGAAGGCCGTCGCGATCGAAAAGTTCGGCGCGGTCGACGTGCTGATGAACAATGCCGGGGTCGGCGGCGGCGGCGACGCCTTTGCCGGCGACGACGCCTGGTCGCGCATTCTCGACGTCAATCTGTGGGGCGTGATCAACGGCGTGCAGGTGTTCGGTGAAGAGATGGCCCTGTCGGGTCGTCCCGGCCTGATCATCAACACCGGCTCCAAGCAGGGCATCACCCAGCCGCCTGGCGACACGGCCTATAATGTCTCCAAGGCTGCGGTGAAGGCCCTGACCGAGGGCCTGGCCCACACGCTGCGCCAGACCGAGGACTGCCAGGTCACCGCCCACCTGCTGATCCCCGGCTACACCTTCACCGGCATGACCAGGCGCGGTCCGGGCGACAAGCCCGACGCGGCCTGGACGCCCGAGCAAGTGGTCCACTTCATGCTGGCCCGCATCGAGGCCGGCGACTTCTACATCCTGTGCCCGGACAACGACGTCACCCGCGCGGTCGACGAGCGGCGCATGGCCTGGGCCATGGGCGACATCATCGAGAACCGCCCGGCCTTGTCGCGCTGGCACCCCGACTGGAAGGACGCCTTCGCCAGTTTCGCCTCGTCGGGCGTCGACAAGCCGTGACCACCTACACCGTCATCAAGGCGACCCCGAAGCCCCAGCCTGCCGCGGGCGAGGAGGGTGGGCCGGCGACCACTCTGTCGGGGCCGGACGGCGTCGATGTCGTCACCTTCGGCTGCCGGCTGAACGCTTATGAGAGCGAGGCCATGCGGGCCCGCGCTTCGGCGGACGGTCTTTCCGACGCGGTGGTGTTCAATACCTGCGCAGTGACGGGCGAGGCCGTGCGCCAGGCCCGCCAGGCGATCCGCAAGGCGCGGCGCGAGCGGCCGGGCGCCCGGATCATCGTCACCGGCTGCGCCGCCCAGGTGGATCCGGCCGCCTTCGCCGCGATGCCCGAGGTCGATCTCGTGCTCGGCAACGCCGAGAAGGCCGCCCCCGGCGCCCTGACCGACACCTCAACCCGCGTGCGGGTCAACGACATCATGTCGATCAAGGAGACCGCCGGTCACCTGATCGATGGCCTCAAGGACCGGGCCCGCGCCTATGTCGAGGTGCAGAACGGCTGCGATCACCGCTGCACCTTCTGCATCATCCCCTATGGTCGCGGAAACTCGCGCTCGGCCCCGGCCGGCGAGGTCGTCGAGCAGGTCCGCAAGCTGGCCGCCGAGGGCTATCGCGAGGTCGTCCTCACGGGCGTTGACGTCACCTCCTGGGGCGCGGACCTGCCGGGCCAGCCGACGCTGGGCCAGCTGGTCGGCCGCATCCTGCGCATGGTTCCGGACCTGCCGCGCCTGCGTCTGTCGTCGATCGACGCCGCCGAGATTGATCCGGATCTCTTCAAGCTGCTCGAGACCGAGCCGCGGCTGATGCCTTACCTGCACCTGTCCTTGCAGGCGGGCGACAACCTTATCCTCAAGCGCATGAAGCGCCGCCACAGCCGCGAGGACGCGCTGAAACTCGTTTCGGAGGTCCGCCGTGTGCGTCCCGACACCGCCTTTGGCGCGGATCTGATCGCCGGCTTCCCCACCGAGACCGACGAGGCTTTCGAGAACACCCTCAAGCTGGTCGAGGAGGCGGGCCTGGCCTTCCTGCACGTCTTCCCCTACAGCGCCCGCCCCGGTACGCCAGCCGCGCGGATGCCGCCGGTGAAGGGGCCGGTGATCAAGGATCGCGCCCGTCGCCTGCGGGAAGCCGGGCAGCGCGGCCTGGAACGTCACCTGCAGGCCCAGGTCGGCCGCACGCTGGCCGGTCTCGTCGAGCGCCCGGGCGTGGCGCGCGCCGAGGACTTCACCGAGATCGCCTTCGAGGGCGCCGCGACGCCCGGCGCCATCCAGGCGTTCCGGATCGTCGGCCACGACGGCGCCCGCGCCCTCGCCGAGCCTGTTTAGGCCGCAGACGACGCCGAGTTCCGCGTCTTCCACAGCGACCAGACCACGCCCGACGCCAGGATGGCGAAGGTGATCGACAACGACAGGCCGGCGGGGAACTTCTCCCAGCCCAGGGCGTCGGCGATGAAGATCTTGCCGCCGATGAACACCAGCAGCACGGCCAGCGCCTGCTTCAGATAGGCGAAGCGGTGCAGCACGGCGGCCAGCGCGAAGTACAGCGCCCGCAGGCCCAGGATCGCCATGATGTTCGAGGTGTAGACGATGTAGGGGTCGGTGGTGATGGCGAAGATGGCCGGCACCGAGTCGACGGCGAACACCAGGTCGGCCAGCTCCACCAGCACCAGGGCCAGGAACAGCGGCGTGGCGAGAAGCGCCACCTTGCCCGTACGCTTGTCCACGCCCCGCACGAAGAAGCGCTCGCCTTCCAGCTTGTCGCTGACCGGCAATACGCGTCGCAACCACTTCAGCGCGGCGTTGTTGTTCAGGTCGACGGGCTTGTCCCCGGCGAACAGCATCTTGACGCCCGTGATGATCAGGAAGGCGGCGAAGATGTACAGCACCCAGCCGAACTGACTGACCAGGGCCGCGCCGACGCCGATCATGATGGCCCGCAGGATGATGACGCCGATCACGCCCCAGAACAGCACCCGGTGCTGCAGGGCCGGAGGGATGGCGAAGAAGCCGAAGATCAGCGCGATGACGAAGACGTTGTCGATCGCCAGACTCTTCTCGATCACGAAGCCGGTCAGGTACTCGACGCCCGCCGTCGCGCCTAGCTGCATCCAGACCAGACCGCCAAAGCCAAGGCCCAGGCTGATGTACAGCAGCGACATCATCAGGCTGTCGCGCACGCCGATCTCGCGCGGGGCGCGCTTGCGGCCGGGCACGACGCCTAGGTCGAACGCCAGCAGCGTCAGCACGCCGAGAATAAAGCCCGCCCACATCCACAGCGGTTTGCCGATGATCGGCAGGGTCAGAAAATCCATGATCTCGTTCAATCGTGAGCGGCGGGCCAGGGGGCGGCGCGCACACCGCCGGTCGCCGGCGATGGAATCGCCGCCGCGCTGGCCTTTGCCGCATGAAAGGGAGCGCGCCGCCGGGCTGGCGGCGCGCTGTTCAGGGTCGGACGGACGGTTAGGCCCGAATATCCAGCCGGCCCGCCATCAGCGGGCGCGGCGCGGGTCCGCGTTCGATACGGTCAGGCGCGGTCACCGGCTTGGCGGTGGGCTGGCTGGCGTGCGACGCGGCCTGGACAAGGGTCTGTTGCGCCATCTTCAGGGCGACCCAGGTCGAGGGGGTTGACGTTCCGACCCTCATCGCCGGCCTCGCTCGGCGACAAGATCAAACTGGGCGGGGCTCAGCGACAGCAGGCCGCAGACCCGCAGCAGAACATCCCGCTCCTCGGCGTCGAAGCCGCCGTCCGACGCGGCGACCACGCAGGCGGCGTTGACCACCGCCCGAGCCGCGTCATGGCGGCCGCGCAGGCGTCGGATGGCCATCTCGGCCTCGAACTGGGCGGCTTCCTGATCCTGCTCGAAGCGTCGCTCCAGGGCCTCGAACGCCTCCAGAGCGTCGTCGACGCCGAACACCGCCAGCGCCGCCAAACCGCGCATGCGTTCCAACATGCGCTCGCGCTCGTCAGGGGTGACCCAGCCATCGGCGCGGGCGACCAGTGCGCAAACGGCCACCAGGGCGTCCAGCTGATCCAGCTGCGCGGGGGTCCAGGTCTCGGCGATCCGCACGCGCGCGGCGTGGATGGGATTAAGGGACATGTGTGCTCTCCTCTGTTGGGAGGGAGCGCCCGACACCGGGTTGGCGGGGTTTTGGGGGGCTTGACCCTTGGACCCGACGCCGGGCGCACCCGACGCGGTCCGACATCACGATCACGCTTTTGAAGCGCGAGAGTCGTCAGAGGGGCCCGGCCCGCACTTCAGATATTGGATCAAGCGCGAGCGGACGCAAGGGGGCATGTTGGCTAATCTTACAGACGCGTCGGCGCCCTGGTCACAACAGCTGAGGCGCGCTCAGGCCGACGACGGAGGCCGCTCGTCCCCGTCGTGGAACCCCGGCAGGCTCCAGCCGAACAGGATGGCGCAGGCTCGCAGGCCGAACGCCGCGACGAAGCCCGCGATCCCGGCCGGCCAGAACGGAACGCCCAGCAGCTTCAACGCGGCGAACACCCCTGCGCCCAGCAGGGCGGCCGTGATGTAGATCTCCCGGCGCAGCAACAGGTTCGGCTCTTCGGCCAGCACGTCGCGGATCACGCCGCCGAAGGCGGTGGTCAGGACGCCCATGACGACGGCGCTCAGCGGGTGAACGCCCAGGCCCAGGGCCTTGGCGGTGCCGACGACGGCGTAGGCGGCCATGCCCAGGGCGTCCAGCCACAGCAGGGCCCGAAACCGCCAGCCGCGCTTGCCCATCAGCCAGACCACCGTGGCGGCGGCCAGGCACGCCAGGATGTAGCCGGGCCGCTGCACCCAGAAGACCGGAGCCCCGATCAGCAGGTCCCGGAGCGTGCCGCCGCCCACCCCGGTGATGGCGGCGAAGAATCCGAAGGTGATGACATCGTGCTTGCGTCGGGCGGCCGCGAGGGCGCCGGTTGCCCCGAAAACCGCCGCAGCGGCGTAGTCGAGCCAGAAAAGCGCAGTTCCGAGCGGGTCAAGCTGCAAGTCCATGCCCCTTCATCGCATGCGTCAGAGCGCGGCGCTAACCATCGACCGTTAAATCCCGATTTACACTTTCGCCCGTTCGACTAAAGGGGCGCGGATGAGCGATAAGCCCGATCAGAAAAAAGGCTGGTTCCAGCGCCTGACGTCTGGCCTGACCCGGTCTTCCCAGGCGATGACCGAGCAGGTCACCGGGGTCTTCACCAAGAAGCCCCTGGACCAGGAGCAACTGGACGCCCTCGAGGAGATGCTGATCGAGGCCGACCTTGGCCCGCAGATCGCTGCGCGCATCACCGAAGCCTTCGGCAAGGCGCGGTTTGGCAAGTCGTCGACCGACGATGAGGTCAAGGAGGCCCTGGCCGAGCTGATCGCCGCCGAGCTGTCCGACCGTCAGGGCGACTTTGATCCGCTGAACGGGCCCCGCCCCTATGTGGTGCTGTTCATCGGCGTCAACGGCTCGGGCAAGACCACGACGCTGGGCAAGATCGCCGCTGACCTGACCGAGAAGGGCGCGCGCGTGCTGATCGCCGCCGGCGACACCTTCCGCGCCGCCGCCGTCGAGCAGTTGAAGGTCTGGGCCGATCGCGCCGGGGCCGACTTCATGTCCAAGCCGACCGGATCCGACGCCGCCGCCTTGGCCTATGAGGCTGTCGAGCGCGCCAAGGCCGAGCACTACGACGTGGTGCTGATCGACACCGCCGGCCGACTGCAGAACAAGCAGGGCCTGATGGACGAGCTCCTGAAGGTCATCCGCGTCGTGAAGAAGGTTGATCCGGACTACCCGCATGAGACCCTCCTGGTGCTGGACGCCACGGTCGGCCGTAACGCCCTGGCGCAGGAAAAGATCTTTGGCGGCCAGGTCGGGGTTTCGGGCATTGTCATGACCAAGCTGGACGGCACCGCGCGGGGCGGGGTGCTAGTGCCGGTGGCGCGCGCCTCCGACAGCCCGATCAAGCTGATCGGCGTCGGCGAGGGCGTCGAGGACCTGCAACCGTTCGACGCCCGGGCGTTTTCGCGCTCGCTCGTCGGCCTGAAGGACTGATCCGTGAGCGAAGCTTCGCCAAAGGACGATCACGAGGCCAAGCGGCCCAAGAATGGCTGGGTGCGGACGGTCGTCGACTACGGCGCGGCGATCGCCTTCGGCGTGGCCTATTTCGTCACCAAGGACTTCCAGACCGCGACCTGGGTTCTTGTCGCCGCTTCGGCCGCCGCCCTGGCGATCGGCTATGCGGTCGAGCGGCGGCTGGCCATGCTGCCGTTGTTCTTCGGCGGCATGGCGCTGATTTTCGGGGCCTTGGGCCTGATCTTCCAATCCGACGTGTTCGTGAAGATCAAGGTGACGGTGATCAACCTGGCGCTCGCCAGCTTCCTGATCGGCGGCGTGCTGATGAAACGCCAGCCTCTGAAGGTGATCATGGGCGAGGCCCTGCATCTGCCTGAGGCGGCGTGGCGCACGCTCACGCTACGCTACGGCGGCTATTTCGCCTTCGTGGCCATCGCCAACGAGGTGGTCCGCAACACCCAGGACACCGACACCTGGGTCAAGTTCCGTCTGGCCCTGCTGCCGCTGGCCCTGGTGTTCGTCGCCACCCAGTTGCCCTTCATGATGAAGCACATGGCCAAGGGCGATGACCCCAAGGGCGCCGAGCCCCCGGACGCCGGCTTCTAGGTTTCGACCGTCCACGGACCGTTGTCGTCAAACCGACGCGTTCCGATGTTAGTCTTTGTCCGTCGGCCGAGGAGGGCCGCGCGAGCAGGGGGCTGCGGCAATGGCCAAGGGCAAGGGCGACAAGCTGGGCGCAGGTCTTTTGGAGCGCTCCCCCAGTCACTTACTGCATCGCGTGTTGCAACTGGCGCTCGACATCTACGCCGAAGAGTGCGGCGACGCCGGGGTGACCCAGCGCCAGTTCGCCGTCCTGGCGGCCGTGGCCGAGAACGAGGGCGTCACTCAGACCGCTCTGGTCCGCGCCACGGGGATCGACCGTTCGACCCTGGCTGACATGGTCGCCCGCATGATCACCAAGGGCCATCTGGAGCGGCAGCGCAGCAGCGAAGACGCGCGCGCCAACAGCGTGCGCCTGACCGACGCCGGCCGCGAAGCGCTGGAGGCGATCCGTCCGATGGTCGCCATGGCCGACGCGCGCATCCTGGCGCTGCTAAAGCCCAGCAAGCGTGACGGCTTCCTGGATCTGCTGTCCGATATGGCGGGCGCGGAGCTTCATCCGGCCGAAGCCGAGCCCAAGGCCAAGAAGGTCAAGGCGCCGAAGGCCGAAAAGCCCAAGAAGGACAAGAAGCCCAAGAAGGACAAGGCCGCCAAGAAAGCGGCCTGACGGGCTTAGACCACGATATTCAACAGCGAGCCGGGCCGCAGGATCCTCGTGGGCTGGGTGTCCGGCTGCACGAACGGCTTTGCCGGGGCCTGGCGCTGCTGCGGCTGGGCCATGGTCTGCATCTGCACCGTAGAGGGCGCGGCCGCCGGACGGGTCGGCGCGGCGTCGCCCAAGGCCGCCTGGAAGAACGCGGCGCGTGTCGTGGGCCCCGGACCCGCGGCGGGGGTCGAGGTCGTCTTCGACGGGACGGTGGGCCAACCGGCGGGGCGGACGGTGCTCATGACTCGCAGACTAACATGGTTAATGAAGGGTCGGCGAGTATGGTCAACGCCGGGTTAACGCGGTAGCTCCGCGACCTGAAAGCGCACCTGGCGCGACACGGCACGACGGGAGGCCCCATGAACCGGCAGAAGATCATTTTTCTGGTCGTGCTCGGCGCGGTCGCGGTGTTCATCGCCGCGATGGTGCGTTCGATGCTGCCCACCCATCAGGTCTTGGCCAACGGCTACCAGGTGTCGGTCGGCGGCAAGGGCGAGACATGGGTTCGGACGCCGGACCGCAAGGCCCTGATCACCGAGGTGACCTCGGTCTGGGCCTCGAGCGACCGGATGCTGATCGAGCGCCACCCCACCGATGAGAAGCCGCCGTTCAAGCTGCTCGACTGCACTTACCAACTGGGTGAAGGGCGCGGACCCTTGCGCGCGATCTCGAACGCCGAAGCGCGCACGATGATGGCGGGGCTCCGGCGCGAGGCGGCCTCGCCCAAGACCTGCGTCAAATAGCGGCTAGTTGGCCTTGCGCAGCAGATCCTCGGCCGCGTCGGGCGTCAGCGGGCCGGTGTGCTTGGCGAGGATCACCCCGTCGGGGCCGACGAGATAGGTTTCCGGCACGCCGGTAACGCCAAACTCAAGGCCCGCCCGTCCGTCGCGATCGATGAGCTTGGCGGTGAAGGGATCGCCCAGCCGCGTCAGGAACGCCTGGGTGTTGGCGGGCGCGTCCTTGTAGGCGATCCCGACTACACTGACGCCCTGCGCCTTCAGCGCCATCAGCTGCGGATGCTCGACCTCGCAGGGCGCGCACCAGGAGGCGAAGAAGTTCACCAGGATCGGGCCGTCGCCGGCCTGGCGCAGCGGGACGTCGCGGCCGCTGTCCAGATCGGGCAGGGCCAGAGCAGGCATGGGCTTTCCGACCAGGGCCTGGGGCTGAACCCGAGGATCGCGCTTGAGCGCGTAGCCCGCGAACAGGACCGCCAAGGCCGCCAGCACGATCAGCGGCGCGAAGGCGAGCCAGCGCTTCACGGGCGAGTCTCGTCCAGCTCGGCCTGCAGGCGCTCGGCTTCCCGGCGCCAGCGGCGGGACGCCAAGACGCTGTCGGCGATCAGCCAGGCGAACGCCGCCGCCGACACCGCGAACGCGGGCCACAGATAGATGGCGTGCTTGCCGGCGTCGAAGTCGAAGTTCATCGCGCGCCCTCCGCCAGCTTCAGCGACAGGCTCCGCGCCTTGCGCCGCCAGACCAGCGCCCGGATGCGCACCAGCCACAGCGCCCCGAAGCCGCCCAGATAGGCCAGGGCCATGAAGGCCGCGGGCCAGGCGTAGATCGCCGGCAGGTGGTCGCCCTTGTCGGCGAAGAAGGTCGAGGAGCCCTGATGCAGGGTGTTCCACCAGTCGACCGAGAACTTGACGACGGGCAGGTTGATCACGCCGACCAGGGCCAGGATGGCGGCCGAACGCGCGGCCTTCTGTTCGTCCTCGAGCGCGCCGCGCAGGGCCATGTAGCCCAGATAGAACAGCAACAGGACGAGCACCGAGGTCAGGCGCGCATCCCAGACCCAATAGGTCCCCCACATCGGCCGGCCCCACAGCGATCCGGTGATCAGGGCCAGGACGGTGTAGACCGCGCCGATCGGCGCGCAGGCCTGCGCCGCCAGATCGGCCAGCACATGCCGGTAGACCAGCGACAACAGGCTGGCGATCCCGAGGCAAAGATAGATGAACATCGATAGCGACGCGGCCGGGATATGGATGAACATCATCCGCACCGTATCGCCTTGCTGATAGTCCTCGGGGACCATGAAGGTCAGGGTCAGGCCAATGACGGCGGCGACGGCGGACAGACCCCCAAGCCAGGGCGCGGCCCAGCGCGAGAAGGCCATGAACCGCTCGGGGTTGGTCAGGAAATCGAACGTGTGGCGGGCGTCCATGCAGGCTGCTTAGTGCGGCCGGCGCGCCTGGGCAATGGCCGTATCGCTACGGAGGGGAAGCAGCCCGCGTCGTGAGCCGCTTCCGCCGCAAAGCTAAGCTCAGCCGATCTTGCGCTGGATGATCACCCTGCGATCGCCGCCCTTGAACATGGCAGGGCCCTTGGCGTCGAAGCGACGCACGAAGACGCGTCCCCCTTCGCCCATGCCGTCCTCGCCCATGCCCAGCACGTCGAAGGTCTTTTGCTGGCTCGGCGTCAGGGCGGTGTAGAAGGCGCGGGTGGCCTCGGCGCGCGTCTTCATGGCGTCGGCGGCCTTGGTCATGCGGTCGAGGCGCTCGAGCGTGGTCATCGGCGCGCGCTCGGTCCATTCCATCTTGTCGCCGTCGTTCTTGTCGCCCTTTTCCTTTTTGACGACGTCACGCTTGATCTCGATCTTCGGGGTCGTCGCCGCGACGAAGGCCTTGAGCGCGCCGTCCTGGTCGGGACGCAGCTGCAGGACGTCGCGCAGACGCTGGGCGCGCTTTTCCGGATCGGCCGGGCGCCCATGGCGCATCATCATCATGTCCATGCCGGGGCCGACCATGGCCATCATGCCGTCCATCGGCATGGGGGGCAGCGGCGGCAGAGGCGCTTCGGGTGGCGCCGGCGGCGCGGGTGGCGGGGGCGGAGCCGGGATCTGCGCGAGGGCCGCGCCGGCGATCAAGGTGGAGATGGCTGCGCTGGCGAAGACCAGGCGGGTCGTTGTCTTACGCATGGTTGTGAGCTCCCTGTCGTAACTTGAAGCTGGAGCTTGGCCATCAGGTTATGGCGCGAAAATGTCCGAGTTCATGAACAAATCTACATGTTTGCCTGAAACGGGTAACAGTGTTCGCTCCCGCGGATCGCGCCAGCTGACAGATCCGGGCGCGGCTTCCCCTAGAAAAGCCTCGCGCGCCGTGCCATCGCCCGGCCTAACCTTTCGGGCCGGAGTCCGCATGAAGTCGCTCGCCTTTGTCGCGCTCGCCCTGGCTGGGATCAGCTGGGGGCTTGGCTTTCCCACGGGCAAGATGATCCTGCGCGAGACCGACGCGGCCCACATGGTGCTGTTGCGCTTCCTGGTGGCCGCCGTGGCCGCCGCGCCGTTCGCCCTTCGTCGGCCAGAGGTCCGGGCGCTGTTCCGCTCGCCGATCGTGCTGCTTTCCGGCGCGCTCTATGGCGTGGCGTTCATGGTCCAGTTCGAGGGCCTCGCCCATGTCAGCGTCACGGTCGCGGCGCTTCTGGTCGGCGCCATGCCGGCCTTGATCGCCATCAGCGCCCGGGTGCTGGGCGAGAAGGTCTCGCGTCTGTCCTGGGTCGGGGTGGCGGCGGCGACCTTGGGCGCGGCCCTGATCGCGGGAAAGCCCGACGGCGCCAGTTCGCCGCTAGGCGTGGCCTTGTCGATCGCGGCGCTGTTTCTGTTCCTGACCTGGCTGCTGGTGGTGCGCCGCGCGCCGCCCGCGCCCAATCCGATGGCTATTCCGGCGGTGTCGATCATCGTCGCCGCGCTGGTGGTGCTGCCGATCGCGCTCATCATGCACGGTCCGCCGAAGCTGGCGCTCAGCGCGCCGGCCTGGACCGCGATCCTGGCCCAGGGCGTCCTGGCCACCCTGCTGGCGACCGCCGCGTGGCAGTATGGCGCAGCCCAGGTCGGGGCGGCCAGCGCCGGGGTGTTCATCAATATCGAGCCGCTGATGGGCGCGGCCTGCGGCGTCCTGTTGTTCGGCGACCACCTGACCGCCGCCTTGTTCGCCGGCGGCCTGCTGATCATCGGCGGCAGCTTCGCGGTGGTGATGGGCGAGCGGCAGGCCAAGCCTGGCGAGATCCAGGCTACGGTCGCGCCGACGCCGTAAAAGCTGTCATCCCGGCCGCAGCGCAGCGGAGAGCTGGGACCGCGGCAGGCTCTGAGTTTCCGGTGGTCCCGGCTCCGCGCGCTTTGCGCTTGGCCGGGATGACAGTCTATCGGCTCAATCCAGCGCGTTGCGGCAGGCTGCGCCCATGGCGAGCGGCGAGAGCGCCACCGCGCCGGCGCAATAGGCCAGCAGAAGAAAGAGCCCGCCGGTCCAGGGCAGACCCGCCGCATAGCCGTCCAGCGCGCCGGCGCCGAAGATCACCGGCGGCGCGAACAGCGGCAGCACGATCACCGCCACCAGCAGGCCGCCGCGCTTGCTGCCCAGGGCCAGGGCCGCGCCGAGGCCGCCCAGGAAGGCGAAGGCCAGGCCGCCGGCCAGGGCGCAGAGCACCAGCAGCGGCATGACCTTGAGGTCCGCGCCCAGCATCAGCGCGGCCAAGGGTGCGGCCAGCGCCAGCGGGGCGCCGGTCGCCAGCCATTGGGCCAGGCACTTGGCGACCGCCACGGCCTCCAGCGGCGCGGGTCCCATGGCCAGAAGGTCGAGCGTCCCGTCCTCGTAGTCGCGCTCGAACAGACGCTCGAGCGACAGCAGCGCCGCCAGGGCCAGGGCCAGCCAGGCGATGCCCGGGGCGATGGCGGCCAGGCGCTCGGGCGCGCGGCCGGACGCCATGGGCAAGAGCACCACGACGCAGGCGTAGAAGGTCAGGGCCAGCAGGGCGCCGCCGCCCTTGCCCCAGGCCAGGGCCAGCTCTCGCCGCAGCAGGATCGCGAACGCCCTCATGCGCCGACCTCGACGCTGCGGGCCGGGATGGGCAGCGGATCGTGGACCGAGGCCAGGATCATTCCGCCACGTGCGATGTGTTCGGCCATCACCGCGCCGAACGCGGTGCGTTGGCCCACGTCCAGCGGGGCCATGGGTTCATCCAGAAGCCAAAGCGAGCGCGGGCTGGCCGCCAGGCGCGCCAGGGCCAGGCGGCGGCGCTGACCGGCGGAGAGGCGTCGCACCTCCAGATCCAGCAGGCGGCGTAGGTCGAATCGCTGGGCGGCGGCGCGGGCGCTGTCCTCGGTCCCGCCGGTCCACAGGGTCTGGAAGCGGAGTTCCTCCCAGGCCGTGCGACTCGACTTCAGACCATCCTGGTGACCCAGCATGTGCAGATATTCGGCGCGCGCGGTGTCCGCCTCGACCGCGCCGTTCGCGCCCTCGAAGGTGATCGCGCCGGCGGCGGGACGCAAAAGACCGGCCACGGCGCGCAAGAGGCTGGTCTTACCCGCGCCATTTCGTCCCACCAGGGTCGCGGCCTCACCGGCGTGAAGTGTCAGATCCAGCTTGGAAAACAGCGTTCGCTCGCCGCGCGAGATCGCCAGATCCTTAATGAGAACAGCTCTCAACACACCAAGACCCCGCACGTAACATGGACGTTGGTCGACGGCGGCGCTAAGAAGCGGCCGGTCGCCCCCCTCCAGTCGTTCAGGGTGGTACGCGGCGCGGAGGCGGAACCTGTGTGTCCCTTCCGATCTGCGCGTGATTCCGGGAGTGGTTTTCGGGCGGCCGTGGACAGAGAAGGATCCTTGAAAATGGCGTCTGTGGACAGCCTCAAAGCCCGCCGCGAGCTCAAGGTCGGCAAACAGTCTTACGTCTATTACAGCCTTCGCGCCGCCGAGGAAGCCGGTCTTGCCGACGTTTCCTCGCTGCCGGTCTCGATGAAGGTGCTCCTCGAGAACCTGCTGCGTAACGAGGACGGCGTCTCCGTCAGCGAAGACGACCTGAAGGCGGTCGCCGCCTGGGTGAACAACAAGGGCTCGGTCGAGCACGAGATCAGCTTCCGCCCCGCGCGCGTGCTGATGCAGGACTTCACCGGCGTTCCGGCCGTCGTCGACCTGGCCGCCATGCGCGACGCCATGGTCGCCCTGGGCGCCAACCCGGCCAAGATCAACCCGCTGAACCCCGTCGATCTGGTGATCGACCACTCGGTGATGGTCGACAACTTCGGCGACGCGAAGTCCTACGACGCCAACGTCAAGCGCGAGTATGAGCGCAACATCGAGCGTTACCGCTTCCTGCGTTGGGGCTCGTCGGCGTTCAACAACTTCCGCGTCGTGCCGCCCGGCACCGGCATCTGTCACCAGGTGAACCTCGAGTACCTGGCTCAGACCGTCTGGACGAACGAAGTCGACGGCGAACAGGTCGCCTATCCCGACACCGTCGTCGGCACTGACAGCCACACCACCATGGTCAACGGCCTGGCCGTCCTGGGCTGGGGCGTGGGCGGCATCGAGGCCGAGGCCGCGATGCTGGGCCAGCCGATCCCGATGCTGATCCCGGAAGTCATCGGCTTCAAGCTGACCGGCGCCATGCCGGAAGGCGCGACGGCCACCGACCTGGTGCTGACCGTCACCCAGATGCTGCGCAAGAAGGGCGTGGTCGGCAAGTTCGTCGAATTCTACGGCGACGCCCTGGCCAACCTCACCCTGGAAGACCAGGCGACCATCGCCAACATGGCTCCGGAATACGGCGCCACCTGCGGCTTCTTCCCGATCTCGGCCTCGACCATCGCCTATCTAAAGGGCACCGGCCGCACGGCCGAGCGCGTCGCCCTGGTCGAAGCCTACGCCAAGGAGCAGGGCCTGTGGTGGGAGCCCGGCGTCGCCGAGCCGACCTTCACCGACACCCTGGAACTCGACCTGTCGACCGTCCTGCCGTCGCTGGCTGGCCCGAAGCGTCCGCAAGACCGCGTGCTGCTCTCGGACGCCGCCGCCAAGTTCGCCGAGTCGCTGGCCGGTGAGTTCGGCAAGGCCGAGAACCCCGAGCTGCGCGCCCCGGTCGAAGGCGAAGACTTCGACGTCGGCCACGGCGACGTGGTCATCGCGGCCATCACCTCGTGCACCAACACCAGCAATCCCTCGGTGCTGATCGCCGCCGGCCTCTTGGCCAAGAACGCGGTCGCCAAGGGCCTGAAGGCCAAGCCGTGGGTGAAGACCTCGCTGGCGCCTGGCTCGCAGGTGGTCACCGACTACCTGGCCAAGGCCGGCCTGACCAAGCACCTCGACGCGCTGGGCTTCAACCTGGTGGGTTATGGCTGCACGACCTGCATCGGCAATTCGGGCCCGCTGCCGGAAGCCATCAGCAAGACGATCAACGACAACGATCTGGTCGCCTGCTCGGTGCTCTCGGGCAACCGTAACTTCGAAGGTCGCGTGAACCCGGACGTGCGCGCCAACTACCTGGCTTCGCCGCCGCTGGTGGTGGCCTACGCCCTGGCCGGCACCCTGAAGATCGACCTGGCCACCCAGCCGATCGGCAAGGACAAGAAGGGCAATGACGTCTTCCTGAAGGACATCTGGCCTTCGAACGAGGACATCGCCGCCCTGCAGCGCAAGGCGATCAACGAGAAGATGTTCGCCACCCGCTATGGCGATGTCTTCAAGGGCGACAAGAACTGGCAAGGCATCAACGTGACCGGCGGCCAGACCTACGCCTGGGAAGCCGACTCCACCTACGTCCAGAACCCGCCGTACTTCCCCAACATGTCGATGACGCCGGCTCCGGTGACCGACATCGTGGAAGCCCGCATCCTGGCCGTCTTCGGCGACTCGATCACCACCGACCACATCAGCCCGGCCGGTTCGATCAAGGCGTCCAGCCCGGCGGGTCAGTACCTGATCGACCAAGGCGTGCAGCCGGTGGACTTCAACGGCTACGGCGCGCGTCGCGGCAACCACCAGGTGATGATGCGCGGCACGTTCGCCAACATCCGGATCCGCAACAAGATCACGCCGGACATCGAAGGCGGCGTGACCAAGCACTTCCCGACCGGCGAAGTGATGTCGATCTACGACGCGGCCATGAAGTACCAGGACGAAGGCCGCCCGGCGGTCGTCTTCGGTGGCAAGGAATACGGCACCGGTTCGTCGCGTGACTGGGCCGCCAAGGGCACCAAGCTCCTGGGCGTCCGTGCGGTGATCTGCGAGAGCTTCGAGCGCATCCACCGTTCGAACCTGGTCGGCATGGGCGTGCTGCCGCTGCAGTTCGTTCAGGACGGCTGGCAGAAGCTGGAGCTGACCGGCGAGGAGATTGTCTCGATCCGTGGTCTGACGGACCTGGCGCCGCGCAAGCAGCTGATCGTCGAGCTCTACCGCCCGACCGACGGCCGCATCGCCCGCTTCCCGGTGCGTTGCCGCATCGATACCCCGACCGAGCTTGAGTACTTCAAGAACGGCGGCGTGCTGAACTACGTGCTGCGGAACCTGGCCAAGGCCGACTAAGCCGCGCGTTCAAGCGACCCGAAAAGGCGGCCGGTCCCTCGCGGGGCCGGCCGTTTTCGTGTGTGGCGCGAACTGACAACGGTGTCGGCTCGCTTTCTCCCCATATGACACCGCTATTCACGGCCTCGTGAACGGCTAAGCGGGGCGTTCTTGGCTTAAGTGCGCTCAATGCGTAAGGCCGCCCTTTCCCTGTTCAGCCTGGTTTTGTCCGGCGTCGTCGCCACCCTGTCGTGGGGGGGTGTCGCGTGGGCTCAAAAACCGCCCGTGGTGGTCGAGCTCTTTACGGCTCAAGGCTGCTCGTCGTGCGGCAAGGCCAATCAGGTCGCCGCCGACCTCGCCAAGCAGGACGGGGTCCTGGCCCTGACCTATGCGGTCGACTACTGGGACTATCTGGGCTGGAAGGACACCTTCGCCAAGCCGGTCTTCGCCGAACGCCAGCGCGCCTACGCCAAGAAGTTCGCCCTGCGCGACGTGCCCACCCCGCAGATGGTCGTGGCCGGCCGCGTTCAGGCCTCGGGAACCAAGGCCGAAGCGGTCGAGGACCTGGTGAAGACGGCCGCTCGCGCTCGCCTGAACCCGCCGGACATGCAGTTCATCGGCGCGGCCCGCGTCGCGGTCGGTTCGGGTCCGGCTCCGCGCGGCGGCGGCGAGGTCTGGCTGGTGCGCTACGACCCGCGCGAGCAGGACATCGCCATCAAGCGCGGCGACAACAAGGGTCAGACCCTGGTTCACCGCAATGTCGTCCGCGAACTGGTGCGGCTGGGCCCCTGGGCCGGCAAGCCCAAGCTCTATCGCCTGCCTGCGGCCAACGACGCGGATCTGGTGACGGTGGTGCTGGTCCAGGGCGCCAAGGGCGGCCGGATCCTGGGCGTCCTGCAGAGCCCCAGCGACGCCAAGCGCTGATTCCGAAAAACGGACAAGGAAACCCGCGCGGCTGGAGGGGACGAGCCGCGCGGGTCCTTTGCAAGCCGAAGACGACGGTTGGTGACCGGGAGGGCTGGGGGGGCTGGTCAGGACCCGGTCCGGTCGCTTTCGACCCTTCTCTTATCGCGGCCTAACCGGGCGGGGGATCGACCAAAACAAGGTCGTTTCACGGCGGGGTGTGACCCTCTTGCGGCGCTGGCCGTACGCGACGCGCGAAAAAGCCCGCGCGGTGGGGGGAGGTCCGCGCGGGCTCATCTCGGGGGGTATAGGTTTGTCGGCTGACCGGCCCATGATCTGGGGGGCTGGGGGGGCTGTTCAGGATCCTGGACCACAGGGCGTCCGATCAGCCGACATGAGTGTTATCGACCTGCAAACGGGCGGGCGAACGACCGAATTAAGGTGATATCGGGGCGCACCGTGACAGGGGCGTAGCATTTCGGGCGGACGTGACCGTCGCGACACGGATGGTTTCAATCCGCCGATTTAGCGCTAGATTCCAACGATGGCTTTGGAGTCGTCATCCGCGCCCGTCGGCGGCGTTGTTTTCTTCGAGCGGCGCGAGCTCGACCAGCTGATGCGCCTCTACGGCCGCATGGTGGCGGCGGGGGAGTGGCGCGACTACGGCATCGCGGGGCTATCCGAAAGCGCCGTGTTTTCCATCTTTCGCCATGCGGCCGAGGCGCCGCTCTACCGGGTGGAAAAGCGCCCGGCTCTGGCGCGCAAGCAAGGCGCCTGGGCCGTCTATGGCCAAGGCGGCCAGATCCTCAAGCGCGGCCATGAGCTGGCCCTGGTGCTGCGCGTCTTCGAGAAGGGCAAGTTCTCGGTCATCGACTGAACCGCCGGGCGACCGGCGAAGAAAAAGCCCCGGCGGTGATCCGCCGGGGCCCTGCGTCATCGCTTGGCGATGAACTCTTTCATCTTAGTCCCGGTTGCCGCCCAGGAACGACAGCAGGAACTGGAAGAGGTTGATGAAGTTGATGTAGAGGCTCAGCGCGCCGAAATTAGTCGCCACCGCCATGGACGCGCGGTCGCCGCCCATTTCGTAATAGGTCATCTTCAGGCGCTGGGTGTCATAGGCGATCAGGCCCGAGAAGATGAACACGCCCAGCACGTTGATGGCGAACATCAGCGCGGGGCTCTTCAGGAAGATGCTGACCAGCGAGGCGACGACCAGGCCGATCACGCCCATCATCAGGAAGCTGCCGAAGCCGGTCAGGTCCTTCTTGGTGGTGTAACCAAACAGGCTGAGGCCGCCGAACGCCGTGGCGGTCACGAAGAAGGTCGCCGCGACCGACTCGCCCGTGTAGCGCAGCATCACCGAACCCAGCGACGCGCCGATCAGCGAGACGATCGTCCAGTACAACGCGCCGGCCGTCTGGGGCTTGGGGTTGCGCATCGCGAAGCCCGCGACCAGCATCAGAACCAGCGGCGCGAAGGCCACCACCATGTAGAGAGGAGTCACGCCGGCGAGACGGCCGCCCTGCACCACGAACAGAAGGTCGCGGACAGCCGGGACGGACGAGGTGGCGTAGGCGAGAGCGCCGGATACCACCAGACCCAGCGCCACCTTGTTGTAGACGCCGAGCATGAATTTGCGCAGGCCGGCGTCAACCGACATGTCGGCGCGATCCGCCGGGATCGAGCGCGCATAGCCGCGGTTGAAGTCGTTCATCGAAAAAGCCCTTGAGCTAGGCGTCCACCATGGACGCTCCTCGAATATCGTGTGTCGCGCGCCGGGACGCAATCCCCCACCCGGTGCGTTCATGGTATGCGTTCGCGAAAGCAGGACGGGCATGCCTTTCCTAGCGTCCATCTTGCGATGCGCCCGTGCGCCCTCCTACAACGCTGGTCCCGCGAAAAAGAGGCATCCCCGATGGAATACGCCAAGCTTGGCCGGACGGACGTGATGGTGTCGCGTTGCTGCCTTGGGACCATGACCTGGGGTTCGCAGAACTCCGAGGCCGAGGCCCATGAGCAGATGGACTATGCGCTGAGCCGGGGCGTGAACTTCTGGGATACGGCCGAACTCTACGCCAGCCCGCCCAATCCCGAGACCCAGGGCCTGACCGAGACCTATATCGGCTCGTGGCTGCGCAAGACCGGAAAGCGCTCGGAGATCGTGCTCGCCTCAAAGGTCGCCGGCCAAGGCGCGGCGTTCGGCGGCCTGCCGTGGCTACGGAAGGACGGCGCCGTCACGCGTCAGACCAAGGCCCAGATCGACGAGGCGGTCGAGGGCTCGCTGCGTCGCCTGGGGACCGACTATCTGGATCTTTATCAGCTGCACTGGCCTGATCGCCGGGTGCGGGTGTTCGGCGGCCAGACCTTCAAGGACTACAGCCTCGAATTCGAGAGCTTCGGCGACATCCTGCTGGCGCTGGACGCCCATGTTCAGAAGGGCAATATCCGCCATGTCGGGGTCTCGAACGAGTTTCCCTGGGGCGTGATGCGCTTCCTGTCTGAGAGCGATACGCGCGGCCTGCCGCGCATCGCCTCGATCCAGAACGCCTACCACCTGGCCAACCGCACCTTCGAATACGGCCTGGCCGAGATCGCCATGCGCGAGCAGGTGGGCCTGTTGGCCTATTCCCCCCTGGCCCAGGGCCAGCTGACGGGCAAGTACCTGGACGGCGCCCTGCCGGCGGGCTCGCGCAAGGCGCTCTATGACCGCATGCAGCGCTATGAGGGTCCGGGCGCGCTTGAGGCGTTCCGGGACTATGTCGATCTGGCCCGCGCCCATGGCCTCGACCCGGCTCAGCTGGCCCTGAAGTTCTGCGATGCGCGGCCGTTCGTCACCGCCACCATCATCGGCGCCACCTCGATGGATCAGCTGAAGACCAATATCGACGCCTTCGACATCGCCTGGACCGACGCGCTGGAAAAGGCCGTCGAGGCCATCCACCTGCGTCACCCCAATCCCTGCCCCTAGGCCCGCCCGCGACATGATCCGCCTCTTCACCGCCATCACCATCCCGCCGCAGATCGGCCAAGGCCTGCTGCCCCGGCAGGCCGGGATCGAGGGTGCGCGCTGGCGGCCTCTGGAGGCGTTTCACATCACCCTGCGGTTCGTCGGCGACGTGGCCGAGGATGTCGCGGCCGACCTCGATGAGGCGCTGGCGCAGATCGTTTCGCCGGCCTTCGATCTGGAGCTGGCCGGCGCGGGCTGTTTCGGCGAGGGCGCCGACCTCCACGCGGTCTGGGCGGGCGTTGCCGAGAGCGCGGCCCTCCGCCAGCTGCAGAAAGGCCATGAGCGCGCGGCTCGAGCCGCAGGCCTCAAGCCGGAGAGCCGCCTCTATACCCCGCACGTGACACTGGCCTACCTGAAGCGGCCCTCGGTTCCCGAGGTCGGCTCATGGCTGCAGGCCAACAACCTGCTGCGCTCGCCCGCGTTCAGGGTCGATCGCTTCGGCCTCTATTCCAGCTGGCAGACGCGCGAAGGCTCGGCCTATCGGCTGGAGCGCGAGTACCCGCTCGGACTCTGATCAGGCCTTGGCGTGGTCCTTGAGCACGCCCAGCGGCACGACGGCCAGCATCTCTTCGTGCGTCGCCTCCAGCACGACCTTCGGCGCCATGCCGGCGTCCAGCGCCTCCTTCCAGCGCCCCGCGCAAAGGCACCAGCGATCGCCCGGCTTCAGGCCCGGAAAGGCCATCTCCGGCCGCGGGGTCGAGAGGTCGTTGCCCTGGGCTTTCGAGAAGGCCAGGAACTCGCTGGTCATCACGGCGCAGACGGTGTGCAGCCCCAGATCGTGCGGGCCGGTCTCGCAGCAGCCGTTGCGATAGAAACCCGTCACCGGATCGAACGAGCAGGGGACCAGCTCCTGGCCGAGCACGTTCTTGGCGGTCTTGTCATAGCGAGCGGTGGTCATGGACGCGATCCTGCGCTCAGGACCGCCGAGCGACAAGCCGCCTCCCCGTGGCGATGATTTGATCGGGAAGGCTTCTGCTGCGTCGCAGCAATGCTAAGGTCGCCGCAAAGCATAAAAGACCGCAGGGGAGTTCCAATGACCACCGCCCAAGCCAACCGCCCGCGCCGCAGCGCCCTCTACATGCCCGCCTCCAACGCCAAGGCGGTCGAAAAGGCCCGCAACCTCGACGCCGACGTCATCATTCTAGACCTGGAAGACGCGGTGGCCCCCGAAATGAAGCCGGCGGCGCGCGATGCGGCCGTGGCGGCGGTCAAGGCGGGCGGGTTCGGGTCGCGCGAGGTGGTCATCCGGGTCAATGGCATCGATACGCCCTGGGGTGCGGAAGACCTCGCCGCTGCGGCCGAGGCTGGTCCTGACGCGGTGCTCGTGCCCAAGGTCAATGACGCGGCCGACGTGCGCCTCTATGACCAGCACCTTAGCGCCGCCCCGCCCAGCACGCGCCTGTGGACCATGATCGAGACGGCGAAGGCGGCCTTCCATCTGTGGGAGATCGCCGAGGCCAAGCATGGCACGCGTCTTTCGGCCTGGGTCATGGGCGTCAATGATTTCGCCAAGGAGATGCGGGCCCGCCAGACCCCGGACCGCGCGCCGTTCCTGCCCCTGCTGACCTTGTCGGTCGCGGCCGCCCGGGCCCACGGACTGATGATCCTGGACGGCGTGCACAACGATATCGAGGACCTGGCGGCCCTGGAGGCGGTCTGCGTGCAGGGCGTCGATTTCGGCTTCGACGGCAAGACCCTGATCCATCCCAAGCACCTGGAAATCTGCAATCGCGTCTTCTCGCCCTCGCCCGAGGACGTGGCCTGGAGCCTTGCGGTCATCGCGGCCTTCAACGCGCCCGAAAATGCGGGCAAAGGCGCTCTGCGAGTGGATGGAAAGATGGCCGAACGCTTGCATCTGGCGCAGGCAGAGCGTCTTGTCGCGGTGGCGGAGGCCATCTCGGGACGGTCTGCCCAAGGTTAGGCGACCCAAGGTTAGGCGGCGGTTGAAGGTTTCTATGCGGGCTATCGTTCTTTCCGTCGTCCTGGTCGCCAGCCCCGCGCTGGCGCAGCAGCAGACCCCGACGATGCCCCCGCTCTCGGACTATGTGCCGACCTTCGGGACCCAGAGCGGCCCGCCCGGCGCCCGGCCGACCGCTCCGACCCCGTCGGTCTCCGATGCGCCGGTCAGTACGGCGCCGCAGGCGGTCCCGCCGACGGTGGACCCTGCTCAAGTGCCGGAAGCCCTCGATCCGCTGGCCGATCTGATCGCCCAGAGCGCCCAGGCCCTGGACGAAGAGACGGCCGAGACGGCGAGCGCGCCTGCGCCGCGCCGTCGCGGCCGCATCCTGCCGATCCCGCCGCCCGAGCCCGAGGCGCCGACGACGCCCGGCGCCTATATGACGACCGCCCAGATCTACGAGTTGCGCGTCAAGGGCTCCGTCGCGGCCGCTCAGAACCTGCAAGGTCCGCTGGACGGCAGCTGGAAGGTCACCGGCGCCGATGGGACGCAGCTTTTTGCGCTTCAGATTGTCGACAAGGCCGGCGGCGCGAGCGAACTGGAAGGCGCCTGGCGTGACGTGCGGCGGCCCGGTTCGGTGGGCTCTACGGGCCTGATCGACGACTTGCGACAGGACGGCGACCTGATCATCGCCCGGTTTAGCCCGCGCGGTGGCGATTCGGCCGTGCTGACCCTTCGCCGGGCGGGATACGAGTTCTGGTCGGGCGAGCTCTATGAGAGCGGCTCCAGCCTGGCGGTGCAGGCCGAGCGGATCCTGCCTCAGGCCCCACCAGGCTATGAGGCGCAGGGGCGCGGCCCCTATGTCTGGCCGCCGCGCGTCGCCGCCAGCCGCCCCGCGCCCGCCGCCAAGGCCGTCTGCTCGACCAAGGGCAAGAAGGGCAAAGCGCTGAAGGCCGCCAAGGCCAAGTGCGCCGCCGCCGCCAAGAAGACCAAGGCCTCGGCCGGCAAGAAGGGCAAGGCCAAGGCCACCGCCGCCCGCAAGGGCAAAGGCAAGGCGACGGCGGCCAAGAGCGCGAAAAAGAAGCGTTAGGGGGCCAAGACTTCGCGCGCCGCAGCGATGGCCGCCTTGCGGGTCGCCGCGTCATAAGCTGTTGCGGGACTATGGCCCCAGACCGGTCCTGGCCATGCGGGATCGTCGCTGCGCCGTCCGACGACGTGAACGTGCAGCTGGGCGGTGACATTGCCCAGGGCCCCGATGTTCAGCTTCGCGACGGCGAGCTCCAGCCTCGCCCCGATCGCGCGCACGGCTGATCCGGCGCGGATGGTCTCTTCGAGAAGCTGGGCGCGATCGCTCGTGCTCAGATCCTCCAGCTCCCTTAGCCCCGGCAGGCGCGGGATCAGCACCAGCCAAGGATAGCGGGCGTCATCCTGCAGCCGAACCTCGCAAAGCGGCAGGTCGATCACCGCGTGCGAGGTCGCCACGAAGGCTGGATCCAGCACGAACTCAGCCACGCTTGGGAACCGCCGCCCAATAGTCGAAATCAAGGATCACGGCCGGGTTGTAGGCGCCCTCGGCGTCCTTGTCCGGGAAGTCGTCGCAGGGGCGGTCCTTGGTCGCCACCAGGCGCAGGCGCAAGGCGCCCGCAGCGCCAAGATCGGCCTTGTCCAGCACCTCGCTCCAGGCGAACACCGTACCGCCGGCGAAGAATGGGGCGACGTGACGGCCGCCATTGATGGCCAGGATCAGACCGGCGTTCTGCAGGCCGTTGAACGACAGCGCCTTGGCCGTCGAGATCACCACGCCGCCATACACCAGGCGCTTGCCGGAAGGGTCCTTGGCGCGCTCGAACTGGTTGAAGTGCACCTTGGCGGTGTTCTGCCACAGGCGCGTGGCCATCTGATGCTCGGCCTCTTCCACCGCCATGCCGTCGACATGGTCGATCTTCTCGCCGATCGCATAGTCCTCGAAGGCGTGCGGCGCACCGGCCAGCGACCAGTCATAGCCGGAGAAATCTAGACCGGGCGGCAGCACGAGGTCAGCCGGAGCGACCGCGCCGGCCAGGGACGGAACCGCCTGCTCGACGACCTCCGCCTCGGCGTCGCGCTTACGAACCATCACCCAGCGCACATAGCTCAGCACCGCCTCGCCGCGCTGGTTCACGCCGGTGGTGCGGACATAGACGACCCCGGTCTTGCGGTTGGAGTTTTCCTTCAGCCCGATCACGTCCGAGGCGGCGCTCAGGGTGTCGCCCGGAAAGACGGGGGCCAGGAAGCGGCCCTCGGCGTATCCGAGGTTCGCCACGGCGTTCAGGCTGATGTCGGGCACCGTCTTGCCGAACACCACATGGAACGCGATCAGCGGATCGACGGGGGCGGACATAAGGCCGCACCCTTGGGCGAAGGCGTCCGACGAAAACAGCGAGAACCGGGGGCCGTAGAGGGCGGTGTAGAGCGCGACGTCGCCCGCCGTGACCGTGCGCGGCGTGGCGTGAACCAGCCTTTGCCCCAGTCGGAAATCCTCGAAATAGTTCCCCGGATCGGTCTTGCTCATCATGCCCCTCGCCCCTGGCGCTCATTATCGTTGTTCAGTCGACTTTGCCGCAGTGCAGCGAAACGGGAAAGAGGGCTTGAGGCGGGGCCGCTACGGGTCTAGACCGCGCCCCGAGATTTCACTGTCAACAGCCTTGATGGAGACCCCATGGCTCGCGCGAAGATCGCCCTTATCGGCGCCGGCATGATCGGCGGCACCCTGGCCCACATCGCCGCTCGCGAAGAGCTGGGCGACGTGATCCTGTTCGACATCGCCGAAGGCACCCCGCAGGGTAAGGCGCTGGACATCGCCGAAGCCTCGGCCGTGTTCGGCAAGGACGTGGCCCTGAAGGGCGCCAACGACTACGCTGACATCGCCGGCGCCGACGTCTGCATCGTGACCGCCGGCGTGCCGCGCAAGCCGGGCATGAGCCGCGACGACCTGCTGGGTATCAACCTGAAGGTCATGAAGGCCGTCGGCGAAGGCATCAAGCAGCACGCCCCCAACGCCTTCGTCATCTGCATCACCAACCCGCTGGACGCGATGGTCTGGGCCCTGCAGCAGTTCTCGGGCCTGCCCAAGGAAAAGGTCATCGGCATGGCCGGCGTCCTCGACTCGGCCCGCTTCGCCTACTTCCTGGCCGAAGCCACCGGCGTCTCGGTGGAAGACATCCACGCCTGGACCCTGGGCGGTCACGGCGACGACATGGTCCCGATGGTCCGTCACTCGACGGTCGGCGGCCTGCCGCTGCCCGAACTGGTCAAGCAAGGCTGGCTGACCCAAGAGAAGCTGGACGCCATCGTCGAGCGCACCCGCAAGGGCGGCGGCGAGATCGTCGCCCTGCTGAAGACCGGCTCGGCCTTCTACGCCCCGGCCGAGAGCGCCATCGCCATGGCGACCTCGTACCTGAAGGACAAGAAGCGCGTCCTGCCGTGCGCCACCTACCTGACCGGCCAGTACGGCTTGGACGGCCTCTATGTCGGCGTGCCGGTCGTCATCGGCGCCGGCGGCGCCGAGAAGATCGTCGAGTTCGAAACCAACGACGAAGAAAAGGCGATGTTCGCCGCTTCGGTCGCCTCGGTTAAGGGCCTGATGGAAGCCTGCAAGGCCATCGACAGCTCGCTGGTCTAAGCGAACCTCGATCCCAGAACGATGAAGGGCGGCTCCTCACGGGGCCGCCCTTTTTCTTGGCGATAGGCCGCACGCTTCCCGTCGGGCTCTCGCCGCCCTATCTGTGCGCCACACGTTCAAGCGGAGCTTACATGACCCTTTCCATGCACCAGGCCAGCGTCCCCGTCTTCGTCCAGGGCCTGAAGGGCCTGAAAGGCGTGCTGACCAAGGCGGCCGCGCAGGTCGAGGCCAAGGGCTGGGACGCCGACGCCCTGCTGAAGGCGCGGCTCTTTCCCGACATGTTCCCGCTACTGCGCCAGGTGCAGATCGCCACCGACTTCGCCAAGGGCTGCTGCGCGCGTCTGGCCGGCCAAGAGGTTCCGGCCTGGGATGATGTCGAGACCAGCTTCGCCGAGCTGATCGCCCGCATCGATCGGGCCATCGCCTATGTCGAGGGCCTGGACCCGGCCGCCTTCGCTGGCGCCGAGGATCGCGACATCACCCTGACCCGTCGCGGCGAGACCAGCGTGGTCAAGGGGCTGGCCTATTTCCAGGGTCAGGCCCAGCCGAACTTCTTCTTCCACCTGACCACCGCCTACGCGATCCTGCGCCACAACGGCGTCGAGGTCGGCAAGCGCGACTATCTGGGCATGGCGTAACCCCTTTCAAATCCGATCTCCCCGGCGACACGTCAGTGCGGCGAAGCCAATGCCGGGGCCCAGATCTCATGGCGATGGGGATGACTGGAACGGCTCAGAGCCTTTAGAGCCCGCCTCAGCGCCCTTCCATCTGGATCCCGGCGTTCGCCGGGAAGGTCGGATGGAGGGGCGGTTTTGACTCCTACCCAGTTTTCAGCCATAAGCCCCGGCTTCCGGCGCTTTATCAGCAGCGCCTCCACCGTCACGACCCCGGCCTGTTAGCGCAGGATCCATCCGGACGAGGACGGCGAGGACCCCCGTCGACGTGATCGTCCACGGGGGCTGACCGCGTTTGGAGCTTTGGTTCTATTCAGGGTTCGACATGTTCGACGGCCTTACAGAGCGACTTTCCGGCGTCTTCGAACGCCTCGGCGGTCGCGGCGTGCTGTCCGAAAAGGACATCGACGAGGCGCTGCGCGAGGTCCGCGTCGCGCTGCTCGAGGCCGACGTCGCCCTGCCGGTCGTCAAGGACTTCATCAGCAAGGCCAAGGAGCTGGCTTCGGGCGAGGCGGTCATCCGCTCGGTCAAGCCGGCCGACCAGGTGGTCAAGATCGTCTATGACGGTCTCGTGGACATGCTGGGCGGCGAGGTCCCCACGGGCCTGAACCTGGCGCTGAACCCGCCGTCGGTGATCCTGATGGCCGGCCTGCAGGGCTCGGGCAAGACCACCACCACCGGCAAGCTGGCCCTGCGCCTGTCCAAGTCCGAGCGCAAGAAGGTGCTGGTCGCCTCGCTCGACACCCGGCGTCCGGCCGCCATGGAGCAGCTGGCGACCCTGGCCAAGCAGGTCGAGGTCGAGAGCCTGCCCATCGTCGCTGGCCAAAGCGCCCCGGACATCGCCAAGCGCGCCCTGACGGCCGCCAAGCTGGGCGGCTATGACGTCCTGATCCTCGACACCGCCGGCCGCACCACGCTGGATGAGTCGATGATGAGCGAAGCGGCGGAAATCGCCCGCATCGCCAATCCGACCGAGACCATCCTGGTCGCCGACAGTCTGACCGGTCAGGACGCCGTGCGCACCGCCAAGGCGTTCCACGAGCGCCTGCCGCTGACGGGCCTGATCCTGACCCGCGCCGACGGCGACGGCCGCGGCGGGGCGGCGCTGTCGATGCGCCACGTCACCGGCCTGCCGATCAAGTTCCTCGGCGCCGGCGAAAAGATCGACCAGCTGGACGTGTTCGACGCTCGTCGCGTCGCCGGCCGGATCCTGGGCCAGGGCGACGTCGTGGCCCTGGTCGAGAAGGCCGCAGCCGACCTCGACCAGGCCGAAGCCGAGCGCATGGCCAAGAAGCTGGCCAAGGGCAAGTTTGACCTCGATGACCTCGCAGCCCAGCTGAAGCAGATGCAGCGCATGGGCGGCATGGAAGGCATCATGGGCCTTCTGCCGGGCGTCCAGAAGGTCAAGAAGCAGATCGCCGAGAGCGGCGTCGACGACAGCATCTTCCGTCGCCAGCAGGCGATCATCAGCTCGATGACCAAGGAAGAGCGCAAGAAGCCCGACATTCTCGCCGCATCGCGCAAGCGCCGCATCGCGGCCGGCTCGGGCGTCGACGTGGCCGAGGTCAATCGTCTGCTCAAGCAGCACCGCCAGATGGCCGACATGTTCAAAGCCATGTCCAAGGACGGCGGCAAGGGCATGGCCCGCATGGCCCAGATGATGGGCGGCGGCGATATGGCCCGTCTCAAGAATTTGGGTGGCGGCAAGATGCCTCAACCCGATCCCAACGCAGCGGGAGGCCAAGGCCTCTCGGGGCTGCCCGGTCTGCCGGGCCTGGGGACTGGCGGCGACGCCAAGCCCAATCCTCTCTCCGGCCTGGGCCTGCCCGGCTTCAACCCGTTCAAGAAATAGAACTTTAGACCTAAGGACTACCGCAATGCTGAAGATCCGTCTCGCCCGTGGCGGCGCCAAGAAGCGTCCGTACTACTCGATCGTCGTCGCTGACAGCCACTCGCCGCGCGATGGCCGTTTCATCGAGAAGGTCGGCACCTACAACCCGCTCCTCAAGAAGGACGACGCCAACCGCGTCACCCTGAAGGTCGAGTCGATCCAAGAGTGGCTCAAGAAGGGCGCCCAGCCGACCGACCGCGTCGCTCGCTTCCTGGCCGCCCAAGGCCTGACCACCTGGACCGCCGGCAACAACCCGGAAAAGGGCAAGCCGGGCAAGAAGGCGCAAGAGCGTCTGGCCGAGCGCGCTCAGCGTGAAGAAGAGCGCAAGCAAGCCGAAGCCGACGCCAAGGCCGCCGCCGAAGCTGAAAAGGCCGCCGCTGCTGAAGCCGCCGCCGCTGCCGCTGCGGCTCCGGCCGTGGAAGAGGCTCCGGCTGAAGAAGCTCCGGCCGCTGAAGCTCCGGCTGAAGAAGCCTCGGAAGGCTAATCAGGGTTCCAGCGCCGCCGTTCTCCTTCGAGACGGCGGCGCGACTCTGTCCAGGCGATGGCTGTGTCTCCCGATGATCCGCTGATCCTGGTCGGCCGCGTGGCCGGCGGCTTTGGCGTGCGCGGCGAGGTGCGGATCGCGACCTATACCGAAGACCCGCTCAGCATCGCGGGCTTCAAGATGCTGAAGCGCCAGGATGGCTCGACCGCCCTCACCATCGCTTCGGCCCGCAAGACCAAGGACGGCGTGGTTTGCCGCTGTCCTGGTGTTGAAACCAAGGAAGCCGCCGACGCCCTGCGCGGCTTGCGGCTTTACGTCCCCCGCTCGGCCTTGCCAGAGCCGGACGAGGACGAATTCTACCTGACCGACCTCGTCGGTCTCACCGTTCGCCACATCCAGACCGACCAGTTGCTGGGCCGCGTGAAGAGCGTCCAGAACTTCGGGGCCGGCGACATTCTCGAGATCACGCCGGACCTGGGCGGCCCGACCTGGTATCTGCCGTTCACGCGGGCGGCTGCGCCCGAGGTCAAGATCAGGGAAGGTCTGGTCCTGGCTGACCCGCCGGCGCTCGTGGGCGAGCATGAGGGGCCAGAGGAAAAGGGCCTGGACGAAAACGAAGAGCTGGGCGACCGGGACTGATCCGCCGCCAGGAGGCCCAAGCGATGCCGGACGGAAAGTGGCGGGTCACCGCCTCGCGCATCGTGCACAAGGACCGCTGGGTGCACCTGCGCGCCGACGACTGCGTGACCGACGAGGGCGCGGTGATCGCGCCTTACTATGTCCTGGAATATCCCGACTGGGTCGAGGTCGTCGCTCTGGACGCCGACGACAACGTCCTGCTGGTCAAGCAATACCGCCACGCTCTGGGCGGCGTCTCGACCGAATTACCGGCCGGCGGCATGGACGCGCACGAGACCGATCCCGTGGAAGCGGCCCGTCGTGAGCTGCTGGAGGAAACGGGCTGCGCGGGAACGCTCAGCCTCGTGGGTGAAACGCGGCCCAACGCAGGCACCCACACCAATCGCACGCATATTGTTCTCGCGCGGGATGTCGT
The DNA here is from genome assembly GCF_002310375.3 of Caulobacter vibrioides. Taxonomy (GTDB): domain Bacteria; phylum Pseudomonadota; class Alphaproteobacteria; order Caulobacterales; family Caulobacteraceae; genus Caulobacter; species Caulobacter vibrioides_D. The sequence continues at coordinate 4,035,703 of NZ_CP023315.3, read as the reverse complement.
GAAGGTGGCCGAGCCCCAGGATGAACCCAGCGAGCGTATCGAAAGCCTCTGGGTTTCCTGCGCCGAAGCGATCCGCATGGCCCTGGCGGGCGAGATCACCGTGGGCATGCAGGCCGCGTCCCTGCTGCGGGGTTTGGCGGCCGCCGGCGTGGCGAAGATCGAGCTCGCTTAAAAGTATTGAGTACGCGTGAGATTTCTTCATGGTTGAGCGTCATGACGCTGAGCTACCATCCCGCGCCAGGCGCTGTTCTGGTTTGCGACTACGATACCGGCTTCCGCGAGCCCGAAATGGTCAAGCGAAGGCTCTGCGTGGTGATTACGCCGCGTCTTCGTCGGCGTGACGGGCTTTGCACGGTCGTACCGCTCAGCACGACGGTTCCCCATGAGCCACAAGACTATCATTACGCGCTTACGTTCGTCCGTCCTCTGCCCAAGCCCTGGCCGGGCGATCGTAAGTGGGCGAAGTGCGACATGTTGGCGACCGTGGGATACGGCAGGCTTTCGCCTATCGGCATCGGTCGCGATGCGCAGGGCAAGCGCCGCTACATCTATCCCCACATCGACAATGATCAGCTGAAAAGCGTCAGGAAAGCCGTGCTTTGCGCCTTAAGCCTTCGTGAGTTGACAATCCACCTTTGACGACTCATCTCTGGTCCGAACCCGCTCTGCATCAGCATCGGGCTTTGAGACCACTTTCCTCGAGAGGGTGGCGGGTCTCGGTGGCGATAACAAGCAACCGAGACTGTCGATTGAGGGCGCGGCCTTGGTCGCGCCCTTTGTCGTTCTACTTCCGCACCCGCATCAGGCATTCCTGCGCCACCGAGGCCAAGAGCTTGCCGTCCTGGCTGAACATCTGGCCGCGCACCAGGCCGCGCCCCTGCGAGGCGCTCGGGCTGTCCTGGGCGAACAGGGTCCAGTCGTTGAAGTTGAACGGGTGGTGGAACCACATGGCGTGGTCCAGGCTGGCGGCCTGGATGCCGGGGGTGGTCCAGATCAGACCGTGCGGCCGCAGGGCGCTTTCCATGAACGCCATGTCCGACGCGTAGGCCAGGGCGGCCTGCTGCATCTTCACATCGTCGCCCAGCGGCGCCTTGGCGCGCATCCAGACCTGCTTGGTGCCGGACTTCTTGACCGGCGCGATCGGGTTCTGCGGATCGATCCAGCGGATATCGACCGGCCGCGGACGCTCGGCGATCGCCACCATCTTCGGATGGATCTGGTCGCCCAGGCTGCGCAGGAAGTCGGCTTCGGTCGGCAGGCTCTCCGGATCGACCGAGTCGGGCATTTCCGACTGGTGCTCGAAGCCCTCTTCCGGCGTCTGGAAGGAGGCGGCGAGATTGAAGATCTGTTCGCCGTGCTGGATGGCGGCGACGCGGCGCGTGGTGAAGGTGCCGCCGTCACGCGCCCGTTCGACTTCGTAGAGGACGGGCGCGGTCACATCGCCGGGGCGGATGAAATAGGCGTGCAGTGAATGGCAGATGCGGTCCGGCACCGTCCTGTAGGCGGCCAGCAGGGCCTGGGCGATCACCAGTCCGCCAAAGATGCGGGGAAATCCGTCGTTCGGGCTGACGCCCCGGAACAGGTTCACCTCGATCGGTTCGAGGTCCAGGATGTCGGCGAGGTTCTCAGTCGTCTGCATGGCGCACTGCGATAAGCTTCGTTTTGCGGCGCCGCAACCCGTCTCCTTGCGTCACGCCGCCGCGCTCCCCATCGTCAAGCCATGTCCATGCCGCCCCCGATCGTTCACCACCCCGCCTTTCGCGCCGAGATGCCTGAGGGCCATCGCTTTCCGATGGATAAGTTCTCGCGCCTGGCCGCCGCGCTGGAGGCCGAGCGGGTGGCCGGGCCCGATGGCTTTGCGCGGCCCGAGCCGGTGGATGTCGAGACGCTGCGCCTTGTGCATTCCGAAGATTATGTGCGCGGTGTGATCGAGCTTAGCCTGCCGCCCGATATCGTCCGCCGGATCGGCATGCCCAATACCGAAAGCGTCGCGACCCGGGCGCGGGCGGCGACGGGCGGGACGCTGCTGGCGGCGCGTCTGGCGTTGGCGCACGGGGTGGCCTGCAACACGGCCGGGGGCAGCCACCATGCGGCGGCCGACGCCGGGGCCGGGTTCTGCGTGTTCAATGACGTGGCGGTGGCGGCGCGGCGGCTGCTGGCCGAAGGCCTGGTCGGGCAGGTCCTGGTGGTCGACCTGGATGTGCATCAGGGCGATGGCACGGCGCGGATCTTCGAGAACGATCCCAGCGTCTTCACCTTCTCGATGCACGCCGAGAAGAACTTCCCGCATCGCAAGGCCGTCAGCGACCTTGATGTCGAGCTCCCAGACGGGACCGACAATGCGACCTATCTGGCCAAGCTCGAGGATGTTTTGCCCGCCCTGTTGTCGCGCGTGAGGCCCGACATCGTCTTCTTCAACGCGGGCGTCGATCCGCATGCAGACGACAAGCTCGGGCGCCTGGCGCTGACCGATGAGGGCCTGGCGCGGCGAGAGGCCTATGTCCTGGGCGCTTGTCTTTCCTCGGAAATCCCCGTGGTCGGGGTCATTGGCGGCGGCTATGACGTCGATATCGATCGTCTGGCGGCGCGCCACGCCATCCTGCATCGGACGGCGAAAAGTCTTTGTTCTTTATAGTCTTGGGCGATTTCCTATCGCCATCTCCGTCGGGCCAGCTCCGGTTGGAGCAGCGCCCGACGAGAGGTACGCGGCGATCACTTAGAAGCTCGAGGCGAGCGAACCGGCGATAACGACGAGCGGCAGAACCGCGAGAACGAGCGAAGCGAGGCCGGCGACAGCGTTGGTCTTCATGGTCATGGTCTTGATCCCTTTTTCTTCGGCCGCCCCGTTGGCGTCCGATGAGAGGGATATAGGCCCGCCCCTTGGCTATTACACGTTACTCTTGCTTCATGACGCCGTTTTAAGAAACGTTGACGCCCGTAATCGACATTAACGAGGTGTTATGTGATCGGAAAGATTGGTTTCTCGAGAAACTTTTCCCTTTGAAGCGGTTCTCGGCGACCCCTCGACGTTAATCCTCGCTGGGGGCGACCAAAAAGAGTCCGCGCAAGGTCGCGATCGGGGCGGATCTTGTCTCCTGCCAGGCCTCGACATGCACATTGGCGATGCGCCGACCCAGTTTCTTGATGCTGGCGCGGGCGTAGGTGGTCAGCGGCCGGCCCGAGCGCAGGTATTCGATCGAGACGTCGATGGTGCGAGGCTGGCGCTTCATGGGCGCGGCCACGGACAGTTGAGCCAGGGCGGTCATTTCCATGAAGGCGCCCAGAACGCCGCCGTGGATCGCCGGCAGCATCGGGTTTCCGACGATGTGCTGGGCGAACGGCAGCACGGCGGTCATCTCATCCCCCGCCAGCTCGGCCTTGATCCCCAGGAACCGCGCATAGGGGATCGAGTCGAGCATGGAGACGAGGCGGGTGTCAGCGTCGCTCATTGGTCGACCGCTCCGGTCTTGGTGCGCGGTGCGCGCGAGGGCTTCAGATTGGCGCCGGCCTTCTTGCCGGCGCTGGAGTCCAGCATGAAGGTCGCCTGGCCCGTGGCCACCGGGTCCTCGGGGTCGCGGTCATAGGCGACCGCGCGGACGAACGCCACCGAGCGGGTCAGCTTGTAGCAATGGGCGCGGGCCATCACGTCGAGGCCGGGTTCGGCGGCGCGCATGTAGTCGATCCGCAGGTCCAGGGTCGCAATTGAGGTCCAGGTGGCCATCGCGGCGTGAACCGCCTGGCCGCTGGCGTGATCCAGCAAGGTCGTGACGACGCCGCCGGCGATGACGCCGGTTTCGGGATCGCCGATGATCTCGGGGCGATAGGGGACCTTCAGCAGGGCGACCGCATCGCCAATCTCCAGGGTGGTGAATCCCAAGGCCTTGGCCTGCGGGCTACCCTCGTTCATCGCTGTGGCGATGAGTTTTGTCTGTTCGTGATCGCTCATACCGATAGGCTTAGCGCTTAAGGCGTTGTCATATCCAGACGTGATCAAACCCGAAGACCTCCTCTGTCCCCGGCCGAACGGCCTCTATTGCCCGCCGGGAGACTTCTACATCGATCCGGTCCGACCCGTGGACCGGGCGGTGATCACCCATGGCCACGCGGATCACGCCCGGGCCGGCCACGGCGAGGTCGCCGCGACGCCCGAGACCCTGGCGATCATGGCGGTCCGCTACGGCGAGGATTTCGCCGGCCGCCGAGAATCCATCGCCTACGGTCAGAGCTTCACGCGTGACGGCGTGTCGGTGACGCTGGTTCCTGCAGGCCACGTCCTCGGTTCGGCCCAGGCCGTGGTGCGCTGGAAGGGTCTGACCATGGTGGTTTCCGGCGACTACAAGCGCCGCCGCGATCCGACCTGCGCGCGCTTCGAGCCCGTGCCGTGCGATGTGTTCATCACCGAGGCGACCTTCGGCCTGCCGGTCTTCCGCCATCCGGACGATGCGGGGGAGATCCGCAGTCTGCTGTCGTCGGTCGCACAGTTCCCGGACCGTTGCCACCTTGTCGGCGCCTACGCTCTGGGCAAGGCCCAGCGGGTGATCCGCCTGCTGCGCGAAGCCGGCTGGGACAAGACGATCTACGTTCATGGCGCGCTGGAGCGCTTGAACGCGCTCTACGAGGCCCATGGCGTGGATCTGGGGCCGTTGGCGCCGGCGACAGCCACGGGCCCAAAGGACGCCTTTGCGGGCCAAATCGTCATCGCCCCGCCCAGCGCGATCGCGGATCGCTGGTCCCGCCGTTTCCCCGACCCCGTCGATTGCTTCGCCTCAGGCTGGATGCGAGTGCGCGCCCGGGCGCGGCAGCGCGGCGTGGAGTTACCGCTCATCCTGTCGGATCACGCGGACTGGGACGAACTGACGGCGACGCTGGACGAGCTGAGGCCCGGCGAGGTGTGGATCACGCATGGGCGCGAGGAGGCCCTGGAGCGCTGGTGTCAGCTAGAGGGCATCCCGGCTCGCGCCCTGCGCCTTGTGGGTTACGACGACGAAGAGGGCGAGTAGGGCGGGTTCGTTGGCGCGGTCCCGACGTAGCGTGCCCGAGGCCGGATCAGCTTGCCGGTCTGCAGCTGTTCGATCGCGTGGGCCGTCCACCCGGCGCTGCGCGCCGTGGCGAAGAGGATGAACGGGGCGTCCGGCGGCAGGGCGAGGCCCCGCGCCAGGGCGACCAGCGCGAAGTCGATATTGGGCGCCAGACCCGTCGTGGCCCGGGTGGCTTGCCAAAGCGCCGTCAACGGCTCCGGGGGCTCGAACCTGGCCAGCAGAGCCGCAGCGCGCGGATCGCCGTCGGGATAGAGCGGATGGTCAAACCCAGGCAGGCTGGAGCCTCGCTCCAGGCGCGCGGAGACGGCGCGGGCGGCGTCCCGTCGATCAGCTTCTTCGACCAGAGCCTCCACACGCGCCGCCATGCCACCGTGCAGCGGTCCCGACAGCGCCGACAGACCCGCCAGACACGCCGCCGACAAGGACGCGCCGGTCGAGGCGGCCACGCGCGCCGCAAAGGTCGAGGCGTTCAGTTCATGGTCGGCCAGCAGAACCAGCGCCCGCCGGATCAGATCGGCCCCGTCCGGGGTCAGGCCCCAGGCTTGGGCGAAGCGCTGGTGGGCAGGCCCGTCGCCAGCCTGGCCCGTCGCGGCGTCCACGATCGCGTCCAACAGGTCGGCGGCCTCCATGGCCAGGGCCAGCGGGGCGCGGCCTCGGGCGGGTGGCTCCCGCCCCGCGCGTTCAGCCAGGGTCAGGAACAGGCGCGACCGCGCGCTGTCCGTCGCGGGCGGCGGCGGCCGGCTTGACGCCTTCAGCGCTGCGCCATGTCCGCCCCGCAGCAGGCGCGCGACATTCTCGAGCGTCAGGCCCTGGTCGGCGAGATCCGCCGCGTCCTCGCCGCGATACCAGAGCTTGCCGCCGCTCACGGTCGTGATGGCTGACGGCAGTACCGGTTCGCCCCAGGCGATCGCCTCGGCCGCCACGTCCGCGAGGCGTCGACCGCGCGCCTTCTTGCGCGCCAGGGCCGCGACGTCTGAGGCGCGATAGAGGCTGCGCCGTGGGTCGCTGGGATGGGCCGCCGCCTCGATCCGCCCGCGGCTGACATAGGCGTAGAGTGTCTGCGGCCGGATCCGCAGTCGTTGCAAAACCTGATCCGCGTCCAGCCAGTCGCTCATATAGATTGATTATATTGATCAAGATTGACGATCAAGGCGGTGAGGCGCTCCTTCGCCGCGAAAGGAGACCGCGCATGTCTGATGGTCTTGAGGGCGTGATCGCCGCCCAAACCGTTCTTTCCGATGTCGATGGCGCGCACGGGCGCCTGGTGATCCGTGGCTACGCCGTGGAGGATCTCGCGGGCCGCACACGCTTCGAGGACGCCGCCCACCTGTTGCTCGACGGCTTCTTCGACGACGCGCCCAGCGACCTGGCCCCGGCGCTTGGTGAAGCGCGGGCCCGCGTCTTCGCCGAGGTCGGCGGGCTGGACGAGGGCCTGGCGCGACGCGATCCGGTCGAAGCCATGCGCGCGCTGCTGGCGCGGATTCCGGACGGTGATGACCTCAAGACGGCCTTGATGCTGATCGCCGCTCCGGCGGTCTTTACGCCGGCTGTGCTGCGCGTCGCCAACGGCCAAGCGCCGATCGTTCCGGACCCGGACTTGTCGCACGCCGCCGATATCCTGCGCATGACGCGAGGCGTCCCGGCGACCGACGCCGAAGCCGCGGCCCTGGACGCCTATCTGGTGACGGTCTGCGACCACGGTCTGAACGCCTCGACCTTCGCCGCCCGGGTGGTGGCCTCGACGCGGGCGGGCCTGACCTCTTCGGTTCTGGCCGGCCTGTCGGCGCTGATGGGCCCGCTGCATGGCGGCGCGCCGGGGCCCGTCATCGACATGCTGGACGCGATCGGAACGCCGGAGAACGCCCGGCCCTGGCTCGAACGCGCCCTGGCGCGCGGCGACCGGCTGATGGGCTTTGGCCACCGCATTTACCGCGTCCGCGACCCCCGCGCCGACGCCTTGAAGGTCGCCGTTCGCCGACTGTCGAGCGCTTCGGGTGGCCTGCCGGGCCGGCTCGCCTTCGCCGAGGCGGTCGAGCATGCCGCGCTTGAGATCCTGCGCGAATACAAGCCCGATCGCCCGCTCGACACCAATGTCGAGTTCTACACGGCCCTGCTGCTGGAGGCCCTGGGCCTGCCGCCGTCCAGCTTCACCTGCGTGTTCGCCATGGGGCGCGTCGCCGGCTGGCTGGCCCATGCGCGCGAACAGCTGGCGGGAGGCCGTCTGATCCGGCCACAATCGGTCTATGTCGGGCCTGAGGTCCGCGTCGCGGCTTAGTCTTCGGCGTCGAGTGCGGTAGAGAGAACCCATGTCGCTCTCCGCCGCCTCACCTGAGATCCGGGCCGCAACCCAGCGCGTGGCGCTGCTCTCGGTCGCCACCGCCGCCATTCTGATCGTGGTCAAGGCGATCGCCTGGCGGGCCAGTGGTTCGGTGGCGATCCTGGCCTCGTTGTCCGACTCGGTCCTGGATCTGATCGCCTCTCTGATCACGGTCTATGCGGTGCGCTATGCGGCCGAGCCGCCGGACGCCGAGCACCGGTTCGGGCACGGCAAGGCCGAGGCCTTCTCCAGCCTGATGCAGGGCGGTCTGGTTTTCGCCTCCGGAGCCCTGGTCGGGCGTGAAGCCATCAACGCCTGGCTCCATCCGCAGCCCGTCGAGCATGGCCTGGCCGGCGTGGCGGTGATGGCGATCTCGATCGGGCTGACGCTCGCCCTGATCACCGCCCAGACGCGGGTGGTCAAGGCCAGCGGCTCGATCGCGATCTCGGGCGATCGGGCTCACTACGCCGCCGATCTGGCCTCGAACGCCGTCGCCCTGGTCGGGGTGGGCGCTGCGGCGTGGCTTGGCCTGCCCTGGGTGGACGCGGCGGCGGGCCTGATCGTGGCGCTGTGGCTGATCTGGGGCGCGGTCGGGGTTTTCCGCGAGGCGTCGCATCAGCTGATGGATCACGAACTGCCGGATGAGGAGCGCAAGAAGATCGTCACCCTGGTCACCGCCGATCCCAATGTCCTAGGCGTCCACCAGCTACGGACCCGCGCCTCGGGCCCCTATATCCACATCCAGATGCACGCCGACCTCGCCGGCGACATCTCGCTGGCCGAAGCCCACGCGATCATCGTCGCGGCGGAGAACCGGGTGCTGGCGGCCTTCCCCGCCGCAGACCTGATCATCCACGGTGATCCGCGCGGCCTCGCCGAGAAGCATGGCGGGCTGTTCGCCGAGGTCGAGCACGACTGACGACGCTTGCCCAAGGCCCCCCGACGGGGGCAAAAGCGCCGCGAGAACTCGAAGGACCTCCATGGACGACACCCTCGCCCACCTGCCCCGCGCCTTCGCCGGTAAGACCGTGCTGGTGCTGGGCGACGTGATGCTGGACCGCTTCATCTATGGCGCGGTGGATCGCATCTCGCCCGAGGCGCCGGTGCCGGTGATCGCGGTCGAGAAGGAAACCGCCATGCTGGGCGGCGCCGGCAATGTCGCGCGCAACGTGGCGGCGCTGGGCGCCAAGGCCGTGCTGATCGGCCTGATCGGCCAGGACGACGCCGGGGCGGCGCTGCGCGGGATGATCGACGCCGAGGCGGGCCTGGAGGCCGAGCTGGTGGTCGACCCCGCGCGCCGCACGACCGAGAAGGTCCGTTATATCTCCGGCTCGCACCAGATGCTGCGGGTCGACCGCGAGGACCGCAGCCCGGGCGATGGCGCGGCCTTGCTGATGGCGTTCGAGGCCAGGCTGGCCTCTGCCGATGTCGTCGTCCTGTCCGACTACGCCAAGGGGGTCCTGACGCCGGCGGTGGTCCGGGGCGCGATCGACGCCGCCAAGGCCGCCGGCAAGCCGGTGATCGTCGATCCCAAGAGCCGCGACTTCGCGCGCTATGACGGCGCGACCCTGATCAAGCCGAACCGCAAGGAGGCCGCCGAGGCCACGGGGATCGTCGAGACCGGCGATGCGGCTGCGGAAGACGCCGGCGCGGCGATCCTGGCCATGGCGCCGGGCCTGCAAGCCGCCCTGATCACCCGCGGCGGCGCGGGCATGACCCTGGCGGTGCGGGACCAGCCGCCGATCCACCTGCCGGCGACGGCGATCGAGGTGTTCGACGTTTCCGGCGCGGGCGACACCGTCGCAGCGACCCTGGCCCTGGCGGTCGCCGCCGGCGCCAGCCTGGCGCAGGCCGCTCAGCTCGCCAATCTGGCGGGCGGCCTGGTGGTGGCCAAGCTCGGCACCGATGTCGTCACCGCCGCCGAGCTGACGGCGTGCGCGAGCTCGGCGCAGGGCGAGCCGGGTGAGATCAAGATCGCCGACCGCGATCAGGCCCAGCGGATCGTCGAGGGCTGGCGCGCGCGCGGCCTGAAGGTCGGTTTCACCAACGGCTGCTTTGATCTGCTGCATCCGGGCCATGTCTCGTTGCTGTCCCAGGCCAAGGCGGCCTGCGATCGCCTGATCGTGGGCCTCAACACTGACGCCTCGGTCTCCAAGCTGAAGGGGCCGACGCGCCCGGTTCAGAAGGAGCAGGGCCGCGCCACGGTGCTGGCCTCGCTGTCTTCGGTCGATCTTGTCGTGCTGTTCGACGAGGACACGCCCTTGGAGTTGATCAAGGCCTTTCGACCCGACGTCCTGGTCAAGGGCGCGGACTATACCGTCGAGACGGTGGTGGGGTCCGACGTCGTGCTGGGCTACGGCGGCAAGGTGGTGTTGGCCGAGCTCAAGCAGGGTCAGAGCACAACGAACCTCATCGCCCGGATGAATAGCTGAGCGCTCAGAGCAAAAATGCCGCGCAAAAGCCTGGATTTCCTGGCTAAACGCTGTTCAGCAATCTGTTGTTAAGCAAAACGGCGCATCGCTTTTTCGATGCAGCCTGATTGCGCCTGGGCATGAGCGTCGAACGTACTCTTCATCATTTCCCCCTCGATCCCGCCTCGCGACAGGTACGCCTGGCGCTCGGCGAGAAGCGCCTGCCGTTCGTCGAGATGCAGGTTCGCTACTGGGAAATGCCGCCGGAGTTCACCGCGCTGAATCCGTCGGGCATGCCGCCGGTGCTGGTCGAGACCAAGCATCAGCGCAACCTCGTGGTCTGCGAGACCCGCGCGATCCTCGAGCACATCGAAGAGACCGAGACCGAACCGCCGCTTCTGGGCCGCGACCCGGCCGAGCGCGCCGAGGCCCGCCGGCTGCTGCAGTGGTTCGACCGCAAGTTCGACAACGAGGTCAACGGCTTCCTGCTTCACGAGAAGATGGAAAAGCGCCTGCTGCGGATGGGCGCGCCGGACCTGGCCGCCCTGCGCCAGGGGCGCGAAGCGCTGCGCATGCATCTTGGCTATATCGAGAGCCTGCTACAGACCCGCGACTGGCTGGCGGGTCGTCGCATGAGCCTGGCCGATTTCGCCGCCGCCGCGCACCTGTCGGTGATCGACTACTTCGGCGACGTGCCGTGGAAGGACTTCCCGACCGCCAAGACGTGGTACATGAAGCTCAAGTCGAGGCCGTGCTTCAGGCCGATCCTGGCCGACCGCTGGCCCGGCCTCGCGCCGGCCGCGCACTATGACGACCTCGATTTCTGAGCTGACGCCAGACCGCATCAAGGACGAGATCCGCGCTGAAGCCCTGAACCTGGGCTTTTCGGCCTGTGGCTTCGCGAGCGCCACGGAGGCCTGGCCCAACGGCGAATGGCTGCGTGAGTTTGTCCAGGCCGAACGCCACGGCGCGATGGGCTGGATGGAGGAGACGCTGGAACGGCGCTCGCATCCGACCGCCATGTGGACCGACGCGAAGTCAGCGGTGGTGCTGGGCGTCAACTACGGACCCGACATCGATCCGCTCGAACAGCTGGCCGATCCTGCGCGCGCGGCGATCTCGGTCTACGCCCAGGGCGACGACTATCACGACGTGATCAAGAAGCGCCTGAAGGTGCTGGCGGGCTGGATGCACCGCCGGTTCGGCGAAGAGGTGAAGGTCTTCGTCGACACCGCGCCGCTGCTTGAAAAGCCCCTGGCGCAGCGCGCGGGCCTGGGCTGGCAGGGCAAGCATACCAACCTCGTCTCGCGCCAGTTCGGCTCGTGGCTGTTCCTGGGCAGCGTCCTGACCACCCTGGATCTGCCTGCGGACGCCGCCGAGGTCGACCATTGCGGCTCATGCCGCGCGTGCCTTGACGTCTGCCCGACCAACGCCTTTCCCGCGCCGCGTCAGCTGGATGCGCGACGCTGTATCTCGTACCTGACCATCGAGCTCGCCGGCCCGATCCCTTCGGAATTTCGGCCTGCGATGGGCAACCGGATCTATGGCTGCGATGACTGCCTGGCGGTATGCCCGTGGAACAAGTTCGCCAGCCTGTCGAACGAGGCCAAGCTGGTGGCGCGCGAGGCCTTGCGTCAGCCGTCCCTGGCCGAGCTGGCGGTGCTGGACGATGGGGCGTTCCGCGCGCTGTTCTCGAAGAACCCGATCAAGCGGATCGGCCGCGACCGCTTCGTGCGCAACGTGCTCTACGCGATCGGCAATAGCGGTAATGTGGGCCTGATGGCGGTGGTGGAGCCGCTGCTAGCCGATCCTGCGCCAATCGTGCGTGGCGCGGCCGTGTGGGCCACGCGCCGCCTGCTGGGCGAGGCGGCGCTGGCGTTACGGAGTCCCGAAAGCCACCCCGACGTCCTGGCGGAGTGGCAAATCCTCCCCCTAGCGGGGGAGGTGTCGCCGCAGGCGACGGAGGGGGAAGAAGCCGGATAGCGCGAACTTCCCCCTCCGGCCTTCTGCCGCCTCCCCCGCTGGGGGGATCTATTCTTAGGCCTTCAGCGCCGCCTCGACCGCCGCGCGGGCGGCGGCGCCCAGGTCGGGGCGCTTCAGGGCCAGGGCCACATTGGCGCGCAGCAGGCCGATCTTGTCGCCGCAGTCGTGGGTGACGCCCTCATAGACATAGGCGTGGAAGGCCTGGTCCTGCATCAGCTTGGCCATCGAGTCGGTCAGCTGAATCTCGTTGCCGGCGCCCTTCTCCTGGGCGGCCAGCAGGGCGAAGATCTCGGGCTGCAGGATATAGCGGCCGGCGATCGCCCAGTTGGACGGCGCCGTGCCCTTCGCCGGCTTTTCGACCATGCCGGTCATGGTCGCCATGCGGCCATCGACCTTGCCGGGCGCGACGACGCCGTACTTGTGGGTCTCGCTTTCCGGCACTTCCTCGACGCCGATGACATTGCCGCCGCCGACCTTGTTGTAGAGGTCGATCAGTTGTCCAAGGCAGGCGCGCTCGGCGTCGACGATGACGTCCGGCAGCATGACCGCGAAGGGCTCGTCGCCGATGATGTCGCGGGCGCACCAGACGGCGTGGCCCAGGCCCAGCGGGGCCATCTGGCGCACGAAGCTCATCTCGCCGGGCTTGGGCAGCTCGGCGCGTAGCTGTTCCAGGATCTCGGTCTTGCCCTTGGCTTCCAGCTGCGCCTCAAGCTCGATCTGATGATCGAAATAGTCCTCGATCGCGCCCTTCGAGCGGCCGGTGACGAAGACAAAGTGTTCGATGCCCGCCTTGCGACCTTCCTCGACGATGTAGGAAAGAATTGGACGGTCGACGACGTTCAGCAGTTCCTTTGGCGTGGTCTTGGTGCCTGGCAGGACACGGGTGCCGAGACCGGCGACGGGAAGAACAGCTTTGCGAACGGGTTTCATGGAGATCTCGTCTGCGGACATGGGTCGCTGTTTCTAGGCGCCAAGTCGCAGGAGCGCCACCACTGTTCCGTGAAATCAGCGCCGCGCGAGCCCTTAGGGACGTCGAGGCGTGGAATTCTAGGCAGGGCGTGTTAGCTGGACGGCGCATTTTGATCGAGGTTCCCATGCATCGCCGCGCCCTGCTCGTCACCCTCGCCGCCGCCGGCCTGGCCCTTGCGGCCTGCGGCCCCAGCAAGAAGGCGCAGGAGAACCTCGCCACCGCCGACGCCTTCATGGCCAAGAACGGCAAGGAGCCAGGCGTCGTCACCCTGCCGCAGGGCCTGCAGTACAAGGTCGTGCGCGAAGGCCCGAACGGCGGCATGCACCCGAACAAGGCCGACGAGGTCAAGGTTCACTACGAGGGCAAGCTGATCGACGGCACGGTGTTCGATTCCAGCTACGAGCGCGGCGTGCCGGCCGTGTTCCCGCTGGACGGTCTGGTGCCCGCTTGGGTGATCGCCCTGCAGCGCATGAAGGCGGGCGACGAGTGGATCCTCTATGTGCCGCCGGCCCTGGGCTATGGCGCGCAGGACAAGGGGCCGATCCCCGCTAACAGCGTGATGATCTTCCGGATCGAACTGCTCGACGTGAACCGCATCGGTCCGGGCAAGCCGAAGGAATAAAGGTCGAGCGCCCCCTCCGTCTCGCTGCGTATTCGCAGCGATCCACCTCCCCCGTTGCACGAGGGAGGATGATAGTTCTCCTCCCCTGCGAAGCGGGGGAGGTGGGCCAGAGGATCGGAGGGGTCGCTAAAGCCTCAAACCACGCGGGGCGGGTAGCCGCTCTCGCGCAAGGCCTCCATGACCTCCTGGGTGTGCTGGGCGTCGCGGGTCTCGATGGTGATGTCGAACTCCGCGCCCTTGGCGGGCACGTCCAGGGCTAGGCGGTTGTGGTTCACCTCAATGATGTTGGCGCCCATGGCGCCGATGACCGAGGCGACGGTCGACAACAGGCCCGGACGGTCGTCACCGATGATCCGCAAGCTGGCCAGGCGCTGGGCGCGCACCAGTTCGCGGGTCAGCACCGAGGCCAAGAGGCGGGTGTCGATATTGCCGCCGCACAGGATCAGGCCGCACTTCTTGCCCCGGAAGCGTTCGGGATAGGCCAGCAGGGCGGCCAGCGAGGCCGCGCCCGCGCCCTCGGCGATGGTCTTCTCGACGTTGCAATAGAGCGAGACGGCCTGCTCCAGGTGCGGCTCTTCCAGCAGCAGCACATCGTCGATCAGCGGACGCACGACGCCATAGGTCAGCTCGCCGACCTGCTTGACCGCGACCCCTTCGGCGATGGTCTGGCCGCCGCAGTGGGCCGCCACGCCGCGCATCTTGGCGGTGAAGGACGGATACATGGCCGGCTCGCAGCCGATGATGCGGATATCCGGCTTCAGCGCCTTGGCCGCCGTGGCCACGCCGCTGATCAAACCGCCGCCGCCGATCGGCACGGGCAGGATCTCCAGATCCGGCGCGTCCTCCAGCATCTCCAGGGCGATCGTGCCCTGGCCGGCCATGATGTCGTAGTCGTCGAACGGGTGGACGAAGGTCAGGCCCTGCTCGTCGCGCAGCTTGCGGGCATGGGCGTTGGCGTCGTCATAGGTCTCGCCCTCGATGACCACGGTCGCGCCGAAGTCGCGGGTGTGCTGCACCTTCACGAAGGGCGTGGTCTTGGGCATGACGATGGTGACCGGCACGCCAAGCCGCGCGCCGTGATAGGCCAGGCCCTGGGCGTGGTTGCCGGCGCTGGCGGCGATGACGCCGTGCCGCTTCTCGGTCTCCGACAGAAGCATCAGTTTGTTGAGCGCGCCGCGCTCCTTGTAGGCGGCGGTGAACTGCAGGTTCTCGAACTTCACCCACACCTCGGCGCCGGTGATCTTCGAGAGGGTCTTGGAGTGACGGCACGGCGTGCGCTCGATCTGGCCCTGGAGACGGCGGGCGGCGGCCTGGATGGCGGCGAGGTCGAGGGTCATGTCGTCCACTTCTGTCGCGGCGAAAAATCGCCGTGGCCGCGCGTCTAGCACGGCAAGGCCCGCCGTTCACGTCTCTTACGGCGCGGTGCGCAGCAGCTTTTCTATCGCCGACCAGGCTTCCGGCTCGCTCAGCATGGGCGCGTGCCCGACGCCGGGAACCTCGGCATAGGCCATTTCGGGCGCGGCGACGCGCATGCGCTCGGCGATATCGCTGTCGATCAGGTCCGAGATGGCGCCCCGAACCAGCAGCAGCGGCCGGTTCTTCGCCAGGGCCCGGAACAGCGGGTACATGTCGGGCGGCGCCAGGGCCTGACCGCCCTCGGCCTGGGTCTTGGCTGCAGCTTGCGCGGCGGCCTTGATCGGGGCGGAGATGTCCGGGTCATAGGCCAGCACGAAGCCGTCGCCCTCTTGGTCGAACAGGCGGCGGGCGAAGACGTCCCAATCCTGCGTCCCATAGGCCGGAAAGGCCGCCTCATTGATCGCCTTGGCGTAGGCCACGGCTGCGTCCCAGGTCGCAAAGCGGCTCGCCAGCCCCGTATAGCCGGCGATACGGGCCAGACCCACGGGCGACAGCTCGGGACCGACATCGTTGAGCACCGCCGCCGCGATCGCCTCGGGCTTCAGTGAGGTCAGCACCATGGTGATCAGGCCACCCATGCTGGTGCCGACGAACACCGCCCGCTCGATCTCGGTCGCCGCGAGCAAGGCGACGATGTCGGCCGCATAGGTCCCTGGGTGATAGTTCAGCGGCTGCGGGTCGCGCGCCGAAAGGCCCCGGCCTCGGACATCCACCGCCAGCACGCGCCGGCCCATGGCGGCGATCCTGGGAGCCAGGCTTTCGAAGTCCCGGGCGTTGCGGGTCAGGCCGTGGATGCAGATCACCGGAGCCCCGCGCGCCTCCCCGACCTGCGCATAATCGCGCGCGTGCAGCCGCAGGCCGTCGTGGGAGGTCCAGAACAGGTCGGTGAAGGCGGTCATCTCAAATCCTCTCCCTAGGGGAGAGGTGTCGCCGAAAGGCGATGGAGAGGGAAGGGGTAGGCCCTCCAGAACTCCCCCCACCGTCCGCTTTGCGGACACCTCCCCCGCTGGGGGGAGGATTTCAGTATGCGAACGGCGTCTCAATCTCCGCCAGCAGCGGCGCGGCGTTGTCGCGGTCGTTGGCCGTGATCTCGTTCACCGGGATTGGCCAGTCGATGCCGATCGCCGGATCGCTCCAGCGCACGCCGCCCTCGGCTTGGGGCGCGTAGTAGTCGGTGACCTTGTAGAGCACCTCGCAGGCGTCGCTCAGGGTCACGTAACCGTGGGCGAAGCCCTTGGGTACGAGGAGTTGCTGGCGATTCTGCGCCGACAGCTCGGCCCCGACCCATTGGCCGAAGGTCGGCGAGCCTTTGCGAATGTCGACCGCGACGTCGAAGATCGATCCGACCACGCAGCGCAGCAGCTTGTCCTGGGCGTGCGGCGGCTTCTGGTAGTGCAGGCCGCGCTGGATGCCGCGCGTCGTCGAGCGCACGTGATTGTCCTGGACGAAGGCCGCTTTGAACCCAGCCTCCTCCAGCGCCGATTGCCGGAAGGTCTCGGAAAACCAGCCGCGCTCATCGCCATGGCGCGCGGGCGTGATAAGCAGCACTTCGGGGATCGCCAGCGGTGTGATCTTCATGACGCGATACTTTGCTCTGGAATTTGCTGACCACCGATGCCGTCTGAAACGACCGAACACAAGACCGGCCCAGCGGTAACGGTGGTCATCGTCTCCTACCAGAGCGGGCCAACGCTGGAGCCTTGCCTGGCCAGGCTGGCGGCGCAGACGTTCCGCGACTTCGAGACGATCCTGATCGACAACGCCTCGAGCGACGGCGCGCCCCAGGCCGCCGCCAAGGCCCATCCTTGGGTCGATTTCGTCGAGGCGGGCGCCAATCTCGGCTTCGCCGCCGGCAACAACCTGGCCGCCCGGCGCGCCAAGGGCCGGTGGCTGGTGCTGCTCAATCCTGACGCCTATGCCGAACCCGACTGGCTGGAAGAGCTGATGGCGGGCGCGGCGCGCCACCCGACCGTGAAAAGCTTCGCCTCCCTGCAGCTGTCCGCCGACCGCCCAGGCTTGCTGGACGGCGCCGGCGACAATGTCACCAGCGCGGGCATACCGTTTCGCGGCGGGTATGGCCGCAAGCCGCCGGCGGTCTTACCCGAGGGCGAGGTGTTCTCGGCCTGCGGCGCGGCGATGCTGATCGATCGGGACCTCTTCCTGGCGGTCGGCGGCTTTGACGAGCGCTACTTCTGCTACTGCGAGGACGTCGATCTCGGCTACCGCCTACGGCTCTATGGCCAGCCGACGCTGCTGCTGCCCAAGGCCAAGGTCGCCCATGTCGGCTCGGCCAGCACCGGGGTTCGGTCGGATTTCTCGATCTTCCACGGTTCTCGCAACCGGGTCTGGACCTTCCTGAAGAACACGCCCGGCTGGCTGTTGCCGGTGACGCTGCCGCTGCACGTGGCGGTGACGGCCGGTCTTCTGCTGCTGCACTGGCGGCGGGGCGATGTCGCGCCGGCGATCCGGGGCATCCGGGCGGCGCTCAAACGCGAGGATCTCGACCAGGTGATGGCGGATCGTCGGGCGATCCAGGCCCAGCGCAAGGTCTCGCCGGGCGCGATCCTGCGGGTGATGTCGCTTGATCCGGCGGCGTTCATCGGCCGCCGGTTCGTGATCCGGAAGTGGCGGGGCGCGTAAAACCTCCTCCCGACCTTCCCGGCGAATGCCGGAATCCAGATGCCGGAGCACCTGGTCCGGCGGGAAGCGTGCTGAGTTCCTCGCGTCATCCCCAGCGCTCTTCCATCTGGATCCCGGCCTTCGCCGGGGAAACGGCGTTAGGTGGAAAGATCCTCGACCAACCGCCTCATGAACGCCGCCCCGCGCTGCATCTGGCT
The DNA here is from genome assembly GCF_002310375.3 of Caulobacter vibrioides. GTDB lineage: Bacteria > Pseudomonadota > Alphaproteobacteria > Caulobacterales > Caulobacteraceae > Caulobacter > Caulobacter vibrioides_D. Next base: position 4,018,108 of record NZ_CP023315.3, on the reverse strand, counting down.
GATCTCGACATACTCGTTGGGCTGGTGGGCCTGGTCGATCGAGCCGGGACCGCAGATCACGGTCGAGAAACCCGCGCCCTGGAACTGGCCCGCCTCGGCCGCGTAGGGCACGACGCGCGCCGGACCGTTGTCGCCGGCCAGCTTGCGGGCGAAGGCCTCGGCGACGCCGTCCTCTTCCGGCGCGAAGGCCGGGGTCAGTGAGCGCCGCTCGACCTTGACGCCGCCCTCGGGCGCCTTGGCCTTGATCTCGGCGTCCAGGGCCGACGCCATGGCGAAGAAGTCCGACAGGAGCGCGACCGGATCCATGCCGGCGGGCGTGCGCAGGTCGAAGATGAACACGCATTCGCGCGCCAGGATATTGACCGCCGTGCCGCCGTTGACCTGACCGATCGTCAGGGTCGCGCCCTTGGGCGTGAACGGCGAGTTCGGGTCGGCTTCGCGCTCGAGCTTTTCGGAGAGACCGACCAGCATGGCCATCAGCTTGATCGCGACCATGTTGGCCGAGACCCCCAGATGGGTCAGGCTGGAATGGGCCTCGCGGCCGGTGACCGTGACCTTGAAGCTGGCGATGCCCTTGTGGGCGCGTACCGCCACCATGTCGGTGGGCTCGCCCACCACCACCAAGGCGGGGCGGGGGACCTCGCGGGCGATCACGTCGATCATGTCGGGCGCGCCCAGGCAGCCGACCTCTTCGTCATACGAGAACGCCAGGTGCACGGGCTTGCGCAGGTCGGCCTTGGCGAGATCTGGCGCTGCGGCCAACGCCAGGGCCAGGAACCCCTTCATGTCGCAGGTTCCGCGTCCGTAGAGCCGACCGTCACGCTCGGTGAGCACCCAGGGATCGGTGGACCAGGGCTGGCCGTCGACCGGCACCACGTCGGTATGGCCCGACAGCACGACCCCGCCCTCCACGGCCGGTCCGATCATCGCCATCAGGTTTGATTTCGTCCCCTCCGCGTTCGGCACGCGACGGGTCGGGACGTTCAGCTCGGCCAGATATTGCTCGACCCATTCGATCAGCGCGAGGTTCGAGCGGCGCGAGGTGGTGTCGAACGCCACCAGCTTGGCCAGGATGTCGATGGCGCGGGCGGACAGGGCTTCGGAGGAGGCGACCATGACAGGAGCCTAGACCCATTTGCACGGGATCGACCACCCCGGCGTCCCTCAGGGCCGGGCGTCGCAAGGACATGCCCTTGGAGCGACCAGGCCGCCGCCGGCTGGGTGACTTCATGCTCGTCCGCCGCGATGAGGCGCTTTTCTTTGCGCGCCGGCTTCTCTAGAGGGAGCGGACCATGATCCTGACCCTTTCCTGTCCCGACCAGCGCGGCATTGTCGCCAAGGTCTCCGCCTTCCTGTTCGAGCGCGGCTGCAACATTCTCGATGCGCAGCAGTTCGATGACCAGGAGACCGGTCAGTTCTTCATGCGCGTGGTCTTCGACGCCGACGGCGCGGACCGGGAGGCCCTGCGCGGCGACTTCGGCGCACTCGCCGACGGCTTCAAGATGAAGTGGACGCTGCGCAACCGCACCGACCGCTACCGCGTGCTGCTGTTGGCCAGCAAGTTCGACCACTGCCTGGCCGATCTCGTCTATCGCTGGCGCATCGGCGAGCTGCCGATGGACATCACCGGCGTGGTCTCCAACCACCCGGCCGAAACCTACGCCCACGTCGATCTGTCGGGTCTGGATTTCCATCACCTGCCGGTGACCAAGGAGACCAAGTTCGAGCAGGAAGCCGAGCTCTGGAAGCTGATCCAGGAGACGAAAACCGACATCGTCGTCCTCGCCCGCTACATGCAGGTGCTGTCCGACGGCCTGTCGGCGAAGCTGCAGGGCCGCTGCATCAACATCCACCACTCATTCCTGCCGGGCTTCAAGGGCGCCAAGCCCTACCACCAGGCCCATGCGCGCGGCGTGAAGCTGATCGGCGCTTCGGCGCACTATGTGACCGGCGACCTCGATGAAGGCCCGATCATCGAGCAGGACGTCGAGCGCATCAGCCATCGCGACACGCCCGAGGACCTCGTTCGCAAGGGCCGCGACATCGAGCGCCGGGTGCTGGCCCGGGCCCTGCGTTACCGCCTGGAGGACCGGGTGCTGCTCAACGGCCGCAAGACCGTGGTGTTCACCGATTAGGCGGCTGGAGTTGCGCGTACACTAAAAACTGGATACGGGGCTTGCTCTTCCAAGGGCAAGAGCCGTCCAGCGCATGTCGCAGCAAAATCTTCGCGTGATGGTGACCGGCGGGTCGGGGTTCATCGGCTCGGCCGTGTGCCGTCATCTGGCTGGCCAGAACAATGTCGCGATCCTCAACTACGACAAGCTGACCTATGCCGCCTCGCAGGCCAGCCTGGCCATGCTGGAAGGCAAGGCCGACTACCAGTTCGTGCAGGGCGATGTCGCCGATGCGGCGCTGGTTTCGGCGACGATCAAGGCGTTCCGACCCGACGTCGTGATGCATCTGGCCGCCGAGAGCCATGTCGATCGCTCGATCACCGGTCCGGGCGACTTCATCCAGACCAACATCGTCGGCGCCTATGTGATGCTGCAGGCCGCGCTTGAGCACTGGCGCGGTTTGGAAGGCGAGGCGAAGGACCGTTTCCGCTTCCACCACATCTCGACCGACGAGGTGTTCGGCAGCCTGGGCGCCGAAGGGCTGTTCAGCGAGACCACGCCCTATGATCCGCGCTCGCCCTATTCGGCGTCGAAGGCCTCGTCGGACCACCTGGCGCGGGCCTGGCATCACACCTATGGCCTGCCGGTCGTGGTCTCCAACTGCTCGAACAACTACGGGCCCTATCACTTCCCCGAGAAGCTGATCCCGCTGGTCACGCTGAACGCGCTCGAAGGCAAGCCGCTGCCGGTCTATGGCAAGGGCGACAATGTCCGCGACTGGCTGCACGTCGAGGATCACGCCCGCGCTCTGCACCTGATCGCCACCCAGGGCGTCCCGGGCGAGAGCTACAATGTCGGCGGCCGCAACGAGCGGACCAATCTTCAGGTGGTCGAGGCGATCTGCGACATCCTCGATGAGCTGCGCCCGATCCCCGGCCAGAGCCGCCGCGATCTGATCACCTTCGTCGCCGATCGGCCGGGCCACGACGCCCGCTACGCCATCGACGCCACCAAGCTGGAGACCGAGCTCGGCTGGAAGGCGCAGGAGACGTTCGACACGGGCCTGCGCAAGACCATCCAGTGGTACCTCGACAACGAGGCCTGGTGGGCGCCGCTGCGCGAACGTTATGCGGGCCAGCGCCTGGGCCTGTCGAAGTAGGCTCAAGACCACATCGCGCTGGCAAAGCGCCGCGCGCTCGGCGACAGTCCAACGTTGTCATAAGAGCCTCGTGGGAGGGCCGCGTGTCCAGGAAGTTCGTTCTCGCCGCCGTCGCGGCGTTGCTGCTTTGCGCGCAGGCCGCGCCGACGATCGCCGCGCCCGCTCGGGCCGCCGAGGCGTCGGCGAGCGTCAAGATCGACAAGGCCAGGATCAATGCGGCGCTGAAGGCCATGGTCGACAGCGGTCGCGCCGTCGGGGTCTCGGCGCTGGTCTGGCAAGGCGGCCAGGAGCGCTATTTCGGCGTCGCCGGGATGGCCGACCGCGAGGCTGGCAAGCCCATGGGCCGCGACACCCTGGTTCAGATCTTCTCGATGACCAAGCCCGTCACGGGCGTGGCCCTGATGCAGCTTTGGGAGCAGGGCAAGTTCGGCCTGGATGATCCGCTGGCCCGCTATCTCCCGGAATTCGCCGACATGAAGGTGTCGGACGGTCAGGGCGGCGTGCGGCCGGCGGCCCGGCCGATCCTGATCCGCGATGTGCTGCGTCATACAGCGGGGTTTTCGTACGGCTGGGGCGAGGGCCCCGCCGATGCGGCTTTCCGCGCGGCGGATCCGCTGAACCTGAACAACGACCTTGCCGAATTCGGCCGCCGCCTGGCGACCGCGCCGCTGCTGTACGATCCTGGCGAGCGATGGAGCTACAGCGCCGCCGTCGACGTCCAGGCCCTGCTGGTGGAAAGGCTGTCAGGCCAGCCGTTCGAGACCTACGTCAAGACCAACATCCTTGCGCCGCTCGGCATGAAGACGACCGCCTGGACCCAGCCCGAGGCCGCCTTCGTCGTGTTGGCGGCGACCTATCAGAGGGGCGCGGACGGCAAGCTGGCGCGCCAGGACGATGTCGTCACCCGGCGGATGAATTTCGACCCCAGCCGTCGCCTGACCATGGGCGGGGCGGGGTTGGTGGCCTCGATCGACGACTACGCCCGCTTTTCCCGAATGCTGCTGGGGCAAGGCGCTCTGGACGGCGTGCGAATTCTCAAGCCTTCGACCGTGCGATTGATGGCCTCGGATCATCTCGACCCCCGGGTGACGGCGCGAAGCTGGCTGCCGGGCAAGGGAGCGGTCGGCTTCGGCTTCGATGTGGCCGTTCGCAACAGCCAGCCTCAAAGCCCGCAGGAGAATCGCGGCGCGGTGGGCGAGTACTTCTGGGACGGCATGGCCAGCACGGTGTTCTGGGTCGATCCGGCCAATCAGCTGACGGCGGTGTTTTTCGTGCAGACCCTGCCCTTTGACGGGACCTTGCACAGCGATTTTCGCGCGGCGGTCTATGGCGCCGACTATCTGGGTCCCAAAGGCGACTAGGGCCTGGGCTGAGCGGCCAGGGCGGCGGTCTTGGCCGCGCAGCCCCGCAGGGTCTCGCCGTCGATCCAGACCTCGGCGGCGTAGCCGTAGCGGCGGTCCGACATCCCGTCCGAGCATTCGCCGGGCGTCAGGCGCAAGACCAGACGCTGCTCGCCCGCCGTGCCGTCCCAGACCCCCTGCTCGCCGTCCGCGCGGACGCCGGGGTTGGCGGTGGTGACCTCCGGCGCGTCCGGACGTGTCAGGGTGACGCTCTCGGCCCGCACCTTCACGGCCCAGAACGGCTCGGTTCCGAGCGCGTCAAAGTCGCCGGAATAGTCAGGGCCGACCGTCACCGGCGCGTCGGCCGGCGGCGGCGCCTCCTCGGAGGAGCCCATCGGGGCCCCGCAGGCGGCGAGCATCAGGGCGGCGGCGATCAAGAGAGCGTGGCGCATGTCTCTGGCTATCCCCGAAAGGTCGCTTGAGGCTAGACTCGCCGACGATGAATCGGAACGGTCAACGGCGCTTTCTGGAGTTCTTCGCCGGTGGCGGCATGGCCCGCCTCGGCCTGGGCGCCGATTGGTCATGCGCCTTCGCCAACGACTTCGATCCAGTCAAGGCGGCGACCTATCGCGCCAATTTCGCGGACGCCGGCGAACACTTCCAGGAAGGCGACGTCTTCGCCCTGAGCGCTGAGCATTTGCCCCCCGCCGACCTCGCCTGGGCCTCCAGCCCTTGCCAGGACTTCAGTCTGGCGGGCGCGAGGGCGGGTCTGGCGGGGGGGCGCTCTTCGGCTTTCTTCGGCTTCTGGAGCTTGATGCGGGCGCTCTCGGCGCAGGGGCGCGCGCCGTCCGTCATCGTGATCGAGAACGTGGTCGGCCTTCTGACCTCGCACGGCGGCGCCGACTTCACCGCGCTGTGCCGCGCCCTGCATGAGGAAGGCTATCGGTTCGGCGCGCTGGAGATCGACGCCGGGGCGTTCGTGCCTCAGTCGCGGCCCCGGGTGTTTGTAGTCGCCACGCGGAATGCGCCGGGCGACCTCGTCGGTTCCAGCGTCTTCCAGACGCGGGCCGTTCGTGAGGCGGCCGCGCGTCTGCCGGCCGATCTGCAGGCGGGATGGGTCTGGTGGGGCGCGCCGTCGCCGCCCGCGCGCAACACAGACCTCGCTTCGATGCTGGAGCCCGACGACAGGGTTGTCTGGAACCCGCCGGAACGCACTGCAGCCCTGCTGGCGCTGATGGCGCCATCGCATCGCGCCGCCGTCGAGGCGCGCCGGGTCGGGCGCGAGCGGGCCGTGGGCGCGGTCTTCCGGCGCATGCGCGGCGGCGAGCAACGCGCCGAGGTGCGGTTCGATGGTCTGGCCGGATGCCTGCGCACACCGCGCGGCGGCTCCTCGCGCCAGACCTTGCTGGTGATCGACGAGGGCGAAGTTCGCTCGCGCCTGATCTCGCCCCGCGAGGCCGCGCGCCTGATGGGTCTGCCTGACAGCTATCATCTACCCAAATCGCAGACCGCAGGTTTGCAAGTCATGGGCGATGGCGTCGCCGTCCCCGTCGTGCGCTGGCTGGCGGAAACGCTTCTAGCCCCGCTCGTTGATAGCAAAACTGCAAACCTCGCCGCCGAATGACCCCCTGACAGCGGCCGGGGGCGGGTCTAGGGTGCCGCCCTTTCCGCAACAGGCCCCAGGGTGTTCCGATGGACGACGCTTCCTCCCTCTATGACGCCGCCCGCTTCAAGCGCGCTGGCCGTGGCAAGATCTATGACTCGATCATCGATACGATCGGCGACACGCCGCTGGTGCGCCTGCCCCGCCTAACGGCCGAACTCAATCCCAAGGCCGAGGTGTTGGCCAAGCTTGAGTTCTTCAACCCGATCTCTTCGGTGAAAGACCGGATCGGCGTCTCGATGATCGAGTCGCTGGAGGCCCAGGGCGTCTTGAAGCCGGGCGCGACGATCATCGAGCCGACCTCGGGCAACACCGGCATCGCCCTGGCCTTCGTGGCGGCGGCCAAGGGCTACAAGCTCACCCTGGTCATGCCCGAGAGCATGTCGATCGAGCGCCGCAAGATGTTGCTGCTGCTGGGCGCCAAGCTGGAACTGACTCCGGCCGAGAAGGGCATGCGCGGCGCGGTCACCCGGGCCCAGGAGCTGATCGATGCGACCCCCGGCGCGGTGATGCCGCAACAGTTCGAGAACAGCGCCAACCCGCTGATCCATAGGGTCTCGACCGCCGAGGAAATCTGGAATGACACCGCCGGCGCCGTCGACGCGGTGGTCTCTGGCGTCGGGACCGGCGGCACCATCACGGGCGTTGGCCAGGCGCTGAAGGCCCGTAAGCCCTCGCTGAAAATGGTCGCGGTCGAGCCCGAGGCTTCTCCGGTGCTGTCGGGCGGCGCGCCGGGTCCGCACAAGATCCAGGGGATCGGCGCGGGCTTTGTGCCCGGCGTCCTGGATCGCGGCGTGATCGACGACATCGTCCAGGTCAGCAATGACGACGCCTTCGCCATGGCCCGCCGCGCGGCGGCCACCGAAGGGCTTCCCGTGGGCATCAGCTCGGGCGCGGCCCTGACGGCGGCCTTCGATCTGGCCCTGCGCGACGCCTACAAGGGCAAGACGATCGTCGTGATCATCCCCAGCTTCGCCGAGCGCTACCTGTCGACGGCCCTGTTCGACGGCCTCTAGAGCATTTTTCGAGCGAAGTGGCCCCGGTTCGCGTGAAGAAAAATGACCCAAAACAAAGGACTAGAACTCACGGCCTGACGCAGTCAGGTCGTGAGTTCTAAGCCCCCGCGCGGCCGGGCGCTGTGACCGACGTCTACGACAAGGCCAAGCGCTCGGCCGTCATGGCGCGCGTGCGCAGCCAGGACACCGGGCCTGAGCTTCGACTGCGTCGACTGCTGACGGGGCTGGGCGCCCGCTATCGTCTGCACCGCAAGGACCTGCCGGGTTCGCCGGATGTGGTCATGCCGGGGCGCAGGCTTGTCTTCTTCGTCCACGGCTGCTTCTGGCACGGCCATGACTGCGCCCGGGGCGCGCGCATACCCAAGGCGAACCGCGAATACTGGCTGGCCAAGGTCGCCCGAAACATCGCGCGGGATCAGCGCGCCCTGGCGGCGCTGACGCAGGCCGGCTGGCGGGCCGAGATCGTCTGGGAGTGTGACTTCAAGGACGAAGCGGCCCTGAGGGCTCGGCTTCAGGCGCTGCTCGCGACGACCTCAGATCCGATCGGTCCGACGTCGCTGCGCGCCGCCATGACCTGAGCGAGCGCCGAGAACAGTTCGGTCGGATCGATGGGCTTGGCGACATGCGCGTTCATGCCGGCCGCCGCGCAGGCCTCCCAGTCCTTGATCGTGGCCGAGGCGGTCACCGCGATGACTGGCGCATCGCGATTGGGCCCGGCGCCGGCGCGGAGCGCACGGGTCGTCTCGCGGCCGTCCATGCCCGGCATATAAACGTCCATCAGGATGGCGTCGAAGACCTCCGAGCCGAGAAGCTCGAGGGCTTCCTCACCCGACTCGGCGAGGGTGGCTTCCACGCCGAAGGGCTGCAGGACCAGTTCGATGGCGCGCCGGTTCACCACGTGGTCGTCAACGACCAGGACCTGGAGACCGCTGATCGACGGGCCAGGGATCGGGACGTCAGGGGCCTCGGTGGCCTCCAGCAGCACGGACAGGCGAAAGCACGCGCCCTGGCTCCGCCCGTTGGCCGCGACCAGGTCGCCGCCCATCAGGCGCGCCAGCTCTCGGCTGATGGCCAGGCCAAGACCCGATCCGCCGTGCTGGCGAACCACCGATGCGTTCAACTGGTCGAAGGGCGTGAACAGGCGCGGAAGCGCTTCCTCGGGAATGCCCGGGCCCGTGTCGACCACTTCGATCAGCAGACGAACCTGGTCGCCGACCGTCTCGGTCGCCAAGGTGACCGACACCCCGCCGCGCGAGGTGAACTTGGCCGCGTTGGAGAGCAGGTTGTTCAGCACCTGCTTCAGGCGCATGGCGTCGCCGATCACCCATTGGGGGATCGCCGAGGCTCCGATCACGCGAAGCTTCAGCCCCTCGCGGGCCAGTTCCGGCCGCCACAGGCGCAGCGTGTCCGACAGGCTCTGACGAAGGTTGAACGGCGCCTTCTCCACGGACATTCGGCCCGCTTCGAGCCGCGAGAAGTCCAGAAGGTCGTTCAGAAGCGTGCGCATCAACCCGCCGGCGTCAGCGATCAGCTGGGCGTGGACCTTGGAACTGGCCTCGGGGACTTCGCTGTGCAGGCGGGCGGCGCCCGCGAGGATGGCGCTGATCGGCGTCCGAAGTTCGTGACTGATCATGGCCACGAAGGCTGATTTGGCCGCGACCGCTTCTTCGGCCTCGTGGCGCCGACGCTCGGCCTCGGTCTTGGCGTCCGCCTCGGCCTTCAGCGCGGCGCGGAGCGTGCGCGCGGCGACCGCCACCGCTGCGATCAGGAGAAGAGCGCCGAACCACAGGGCGCTGGCGAGCGGCGCGTCGGGATTGGCCTGCCTGGCGATGATCGGGATGATCAGGAGATAGAAGATGTGCGGCGCCGCCGCGGCGATGGTCGCCGAGCGCAGGCTGCCGTTGACGATGACCACGTTCATCAGCGCCCCGGCCAGCAGCATGCCGCCAAGGGTCGGCGCGAAGCGCGCATCGGACGCGAACAACGGGATCGCCAAGAACCCGAAGGCGGCGGAGGTGAGGAAGGGGAGGGCCATAACCGACAGGCGTGGCCAGGGGCCGTTATCGCTCCGTCCCTGCTTGATGATTCGGATCGCCAGCCAGGTTTCCAGCAGCTGGATCGCCGTGTAGAGCGCCCCCCAAATCCAGATCCAGCGCATGCCGGTGAAGCGGTCCAGGATCACGCAGATCGCCAGGGTCGTGCCAAGGCGCAGGTATGTGTTGGCGCGTCGCGAGGCGACGGCGCGTGCCACGTCGGTATCCTTTGTCGAAGCGCTCATCGGCGCTCTGTCCCCCGGGCGATCGTATCGCAATCCCTCGCCCGACCACCCTAGTCGCGCGGGGCTAAGAGGAAATGAAAGATCATCGTTTCGTCAATGGCTTGCGGCCGTCGGCGCTCGCGGGATGATTTTTGCGTCGATGCGCCATCATGGGTGGAAGTGTGGAATAAAATTCCAACCGGAGCGCTATTCGCCAGATGCAGGGGAAGCCCGAGCGAAGGACTGTCTAGGGCGGCGCTCCGAAAACGCGCGCCAGATCGGTGGAATCCAAGCCGTCCAGTTCGAGCCGTTTCAGCCGCGAGGTGTCGCCCGCCGCCAGCCGAACGGCCGAGCGAGGAACCTTCAAGGCCTTGGCGAGGAAGCCGATCAAGGCGGCGTTCGCCGCGCCCTCGACTGGCGGGCTGGCCACCCGCACTTTCAGATAGGGGCGGCCGTCAGGGTCGCGCGCCCAACCCTCGGCGGCGTCGCGCCCGCCGCGTGGGGTCAGGCGCACAACGAGCGTGACCGCCACGGCGTCAGCCGAGGAGGGCGATCAGCGTGCCTCGTAGCGCCGGCAACAGATAGTTCTGCACGCCCGAGATGATCAGCAGGACAATGATCGGACTGATGTCGACGCCGCCCAGCGAAGGGATCAAGCGCTGGAACGGGCGCAGGACAGGGCCGGTCACCCGGTCGAGGAAATCCAGCACCTGGTACACGGCGGTGTTACGGCGGTTGATCACGTCGAACGCCACCAGCCAGCTCAGGATCGCCGAGATGACGATCGCCCACCACAGAAGGCTGAGCAGGCCGCCGAGGATGAAGAAAACGAATTGAATAATGGCGGTCATGGGTTTCCCGTCCGGACTTTCCGCTTCTTGCCGCGCCAAGCGCGCGCTGGCAAGCAAGGAGCCGCTTGACGAGCGCGCTTTGGGGCCGTATCTCCGCCGCTCCTTGGGGCCGTAGCTCAGATGGTAGAGCGCCTCGTTCGCAATGAGGAGGTCAGGGGTTCGATTCCCCTCGGCTCCACCAAGGACCTTCCAAAGCCATTTTGAATGTCCGATCGGGTTCCAGCTTGGGGCCGGTTTTGCATTTTCTTGCCTATCGTCGCGTTAACCCTGCGACGACGCGCCACAGCCCAGATTTACGGAACGGCGCCGTCTTGCCCGCAAGATCGCCCCGGTTCGATCAATCGCCGGGGGGCGTAGATGCGCAAGGCCAAGACGAAGCGCGGCTTTCGAAGGCTGCTGGTTTGCATGGGTTTGGCCAGCGCCGTCCTGGCGACCAGCCCCGCCGCAGCGCAGGGCGATCCGGCGATTCAGCTCAGCCTCGCCTACAAGGCCGATGTCGCAGCGACGCTTAGCGGCGGGCTGGCCAAGCGCGGTCGCGTTCTGGACAATCTGCAGGTCTTTGCGGACGTCGATCTGGACCAGGCCGTCGGCTGGAAGGGCGCGAGCGCCCATTTTCAGCTTTTGAACAACAGCGGCGCGACGCCGAACGACGACGTCGGCAGCTTGCAGGGCGTGGACAACATCGAGGTCTCGCGTCACCGCCTGCGCCTTTTCGAGGCCTGGGTCGAGCAGGGCTTTGGCGACCAGGGTTCGGTCCGCGCCGGCCTCTACGACCTCAATAGCGAGTTTTACGCCAACGAAAGCGCTGGCCTGCTCCTGGCTCCCGCCTTCGGCATCGGCTCCGAACTGGCCGCCACGGGGCCGAACGGGCCGTCGATCTTTCCCTCCACCGCCCTGGCCGTGCGTTTGCGCTGGACGCCCAGTGAGCACCTCTACGCTCAAGCCGCCGTCCTGAACGCCAATGCGGGGGTGCTGGGCGATCCCGGCGGCGTCAGCACGTCCTTCGAGCATGGCGTCCTGGCGATCGCCGAGGCGGGCTGGACGGGACGTGGCAAGGTCGCTGTCGGAACCTGGCGCTACAGCGACCAGCAGGAGGACCTGAGGACCTTGAGCCCTTCGGGCGATCCGGCTCAGGCCACGGCGAAGGGGGCCTACCTCCTTCTGGAACGCACCGTCAATGGCGACGACGACTCGGTCCGCAAGACAACGGCGTTTGCGCGCATCGGGGTCTCCGACGGCGACACCACCGCCTTCAAGGGCGGGTGGCAGGCGGGCGTGCTGATTGAGCGGGTTTTCGCGGGGCGGCCTGACAGCGCGTTCTCGCTGGGCGTCAACCAGGCGTTCCTATCCCGCAAACACCGCGACAATGCTTGGGATGCGGGGCAGCCCCTCGAGCGCACCGAGAGCGCGATCGAGGTGACCTATTCCGACAGGATCGGACCGGTGACCATCCAGCCAGACCTGCAATATGTGCGACGCCCGGGCGCGGACCGCACCGTGAAAGACGCCTTGGTCTTCATCGTGCGCGTCGGGGTGGAGTTCTAGCCTCCCACCCCGCGCAGAACCTCAAGCGCTGGCGGCGTCTGCGACGGCCTCGGCGGTGATGCCGAATTCCTTGTAGAGGCGCTCGAACGGGGCCGAAGCGCCGAAGCTCTTCATGCCGACGAACTTGCCGTTCTCGCCGATGAAGCGCTCCCAGCCCATCTTGATCCCGGCCTCGACGGCGACGCGCACAGGGGCCTTGCCGATGACGGCGGCCTGGTAGGCGGCCGGCTGCTGGTCGAACAGCTCCCAGCAGGGCGTGGAGACCACGCGGGTCGGCTTACCCTTGGCCTGCAGGATGTCGCGCGCGGCGACGGCGACGCCGACCTCTGTGCCCGAGGCGAAGATCGTGACCTGGGCCTCGCCACCTTCGGCCGGCAGGAGCTCATAGGCGCCCTTGGCCGATAGGTCGCCGCCCTGGGTGCGGACGTGCGGGGTCTTCTGGCGCGACAGGGTCATCACCGACGGCGTGCGTTGGTGCTGCAGCGCCGCCTTCCAGCATTCAGCGGCCTCGACCGCGTCGGCCGGGCGGAAGACCAGCAGGTTGGGGATGGCGCGCAAGCTGGCCACGTGCTCGACCGGCTGGTGCGTCGGGCCGTCTTCGCCCAGACCGATGGAGTCGTGGGTCATCACGTGGATGACGCGGGCCTCCATCAGGGCGCCCAGGCGGATGGCCGCGCGGCTATAGTCGGCGAAGGCCAGGAAGGTGCCCGAATAGGGGATGATCCCGCCGTGCAGGGCCATGCCGTTCATGGCTGCGGCCATGCCGAACTCACGCACGCCGTAGTGGACGTAGCGGCCTTCGTAGCCGGGCGCGTCGAAAGCGCCCATGCCCTTGACCAGGGTGTTGTTCGAGCCGGTCAGGTCGGCCGAGCCGCCGATCATCTCGGGGATCGCCGGGATCAGGTGATCCAGGGCCGAGCCGGAGTGGACGCGGGTGGCGTTGACCGGCTTGGTCTCCAGGGCCTTGGCGATGTGGGCGTCCAGCGCCTCGAAGGCGCTCGCCGGCAGCTCGCCCTTCATGGCGCGGGTGAAGTCGGCGCCCTTGGGTGCTGCGGCCAGCTTGGCTTCCCAGGCCTTGCGGACCTTGGCGCCGCGACGGCCGACGCTCTTCCACGCCTTGGCGATGTCATCGGGCACGGTGAAGGGCGCAGCGTCCCAGCCCATGGCCACGCGCGAGGCGGCGATCTCGTTGTCGAACAGGGTGTAGCCGTGGCTATGGGGGTCGCCTTCCTTCGGGCCCGCGCCCTTCGAGATCAGCGTCTTGCACGCGATCATGGTCGGGCGGTCCTGCTTGGTGGCCCAGCGCAGGGCCGCAGCGATCTTGCCATGGTCGTGGCCGTCGACGACCTTGACCGCCCAGCCGGCCGCTTTGAAGCGCATCACCTGATCGCCGGTCTCGGCGATCGTCGCCTCGCCGTCGATGGTGGTGTTGTTGTCGTCGAAGAGGACCGTCAGCTTGGAGAGCTTCAGGCGGCCGGCGATGCTGATCGCCTCATGGCTGACGCCTTCCATCAGGCAGCCGTCGCCGGCGATCACCCAGGTGCGGTGGTCGACGAGGTCCGCGCCGTAGCGGGCGGCCAGATGCGCCTCGGCCATGGCCATGCCGACGGCGGTGGCCAGGCCCTGGCCCAGCGGGCCGGTCGTGGTCTCGACGCCGGGGGTGTGATGCACTTCGGGGTGACCGGGGGTCAGCGAGCCCCACTGACGGAAGTTCTCGATCTCCTTCATCGTCACGGCCTTGAAGCCGGTCAGATGCAGGAGCGAATAGAGCAGCATCGAGCCGTGGCCGGCCGACAGCACGAACCGGTCGCGGTCCGCCCAGTCGGGCTTGCTGGCGTCAAACTTCAGGAACTTGCCCCACAGCACCGTCGCCACATCGGCCATGCCCATCGGCATGCCTTGGTGTCCCGACTTGGCCTTGTGCACGGCGTCCATGGAAAGGACGCGGATCGCGTCGGCCATCTTGATGGGCGAAACGGGCATGGAAGTTCCGTCTTGTCTATGTTTTGCGGGGCTGCGCGAGGGGCGCAGTCGCATGGGAACCCGGAAGGGTCAACCCGCGCCAGGCCGCTAAGACGGTACGGGACGTCTGCCGTGGACGCTTTGCAACATCGTCCGCAAGCGTTATAGCTGGAGCCAGACTTATGCTCAATTTAAGCATAACCCGGAAAGGTCGATCCCTTGGGTAGTCCGTCGTTCTTCTCGCCCTATCGCCACGGCTTTGTGCGTGTCGCGACCGCCGTCCCGAAGGTGAAGCTGGCGGATCCGGCCGCCAACGCCCAGGCTATCCTGGCTCTGGCGCGCGAGGCCCATGCGGCGGGCGTGGCGGTGGTCGTGTTCCCGGAACTGGGCCTGACCGGCTACACGATCGACGACCTTCTGCAGCAAGAGGCGTTGCTGGACGCGGTCGAGGCCGCGATCGCCACCCTGACCGAGGCCAGCGCAGGCCTGGCGCCGATGATCGTGGTCGGAGGCCCGCTGCGCGACGGCGGCCGTCTTTACAATACCGCGATCGTCATCCAGGGCGGCAAGGTGCTGGGCGTGGTCCCCAAGAGCTTCCTGCCCAACTATCGCGAGTTCTACGAGCGTCGCTGGTTCACGCCGGGCGCGGGCGTGACGGGCAAGACATTGACCCTGGCGGGCCAGGTCGTTCCCTTCGGGACCGACATTCTGTTCCGGGGCGAGGGCGTCGCGCCGTTCACGGTGGGCGTGGAGATCTGCGAGGACGTCTGGACCCCGACCCCGCCCAGCACCGCCCAGGCCTTGGCAGGGGCCGAGATCCTGCTGAACCTGTCGGCCAGCAATATCACCATCGGCAAGTCCGAAACGCGGCGTCTGCTTTGCGCCAGCCAGTCGTCGCGGATGATCGCGGCCTATGTCTACTCGGCGGCCGGCGCGGGCGAGAGCTCGACCGACCTGGCCTGGGACGGCCATGTCGATATTCACGAGATGGGCGCGCTGCTCGCCGAGACCCCGCGGTTTTCGACGGGCCCGGCCTGGACCTTCGCCGATGTGGATGTCCAGCGCATTCGGCAGGAGCGGATGCGCGTCGGCAGCTTTGGCGACGCCATGGCCCTGACGCCGCCCTCGACCCCGTTCCAGATCGTCCCGTTCGCCTTTGACGCGCCCGAGGGCGACCTGGCGCTGGCGCGCCCGATCGAACGGTTCCCGTTCACGCCGTCGGATCCGGCCAAGCTGCGCGAGAATTGCTACGAGGCCTACAACATCCAGGTCCAGGGCCTGGCGCGTCGGCTGGAGGCCTCGGGCCTGAAGGCGCTGGTGATCGGAATCTCGGGCGGGCTCGACTCGACCCAGGCCTTGCTGGTCGCCGCCAAGGCCATGGATCAGCTGGGCCTGCCGCGCACCAATATCCTGGCGTACACCCTGCCAGGCTTCGCGACCTCGGACCGCACCAAGTCCAACGCCTGGGCGCTGATGAGGGCGATGGGCGTCACCGCCGCCGAACTCGATATCCGCCCTGCGGCCACCCAGATGCTGAAGGACCTGGATCACCCGTTCGGACGGGGCGAGGCGGTCTATGACGTGACCTTCGAGAACGTCCAGGCGGGCCTTCGCACCGACTATCTGTTCCGTCTGGCCAACCACAACGCCGCGCTCGTCGTCGGCACGGGCGATCTATCCGAGCTGGCGCTGGGCTGGTGCACCTATGGCGTCGGCGACCATATGAGCCATTACAATCCCAACTGCGGCGCGGCCAAGACGCTGATCCAGCACCTGATCCGCTTCGTGGCCCATTCGGGTGACGTCGACGCCGAGACCACGGCTCTGCTGGAAGACATCCTCGCGACCGAGATCTCGCCGGAGCTGGTGCCCGGCGAGGCGGTTCAGGCGACCGAGAGCTTCGTCGGCCCGTACGCCCTGCAGGACTTCAATCTCTACTACATGACCCGCTATGGCATGGCGCCGTCCAAGATCGCCTTCCTGGCCTGGAGCGCCTGGCATGACGCCGACCAGGGCGGCTGGCCGGTCGGCCTGCCCGACAACGCCCGCCGCGCCTATGACCTGCCAGAGATCAAGCGCTGGCTGGAGCTGTTCCTGAAGCGGTTTTTCGCCAACCAGTTCAAGCGCTCGGCCGTGCCCAACGGGCCGAAGATCTCTTCAGGCGGCGCCTTGTCCCCCCGTGGCGACTGGCGGATGCCGTCGGATGTGACCGCCGAGGCTTGGCTCGCCGAGCTGCACGCCAACGTGGCGATCTGAGGAAAACTCTTCGTTACCGCCGAGTTTGCCTTTAAGCCGTCGTCGCAAGAGCACCCCCTCAAGGGGGCGAAGACGACCATCGCGTGGGGACAACACTTGGCCGCGATCTATCCAGTGATCTTGTGTGGGGGCTCGGGCACCCGCCTCTGGCCCGCGTCGCGTAGCGACCAGCCCAAGCAATTCCTCAAACTGGTCGGGGATCGTTCTTCATTTCAGGAAACGGTCCTGCGGGTGAAGGACATCCCAGGCGTGGCCGAGGTGATCGTGGTCACCGGCGAAGCGATGGTCGAGTTCGTCGCCGAGCAAACCGCCGAGATCGGCGCCTGGGCGACGATTCTGGTCGAGCCCGAGGCGCGTGACAGCGCGCCGGCCGTGGCCGCGGCCGCCGCCTATGTCGAAGCGCAGGATCCGGAAGGCGTCATTCTGATGCTCGCCGCCGACCACCACATCGCCCAGCCCGATATCTTCCAACAGGCCGCGCTCACCGCCGCCAAGGCCGCCGAGGAGGGCTATATCGTCACGTTCGGGGTTCAACCGACGGTCCCGGCGACCGGTTTTGGCTATATCCGTCCCGGCGCGCCTTTGCTGGATGGTTCGGTTCGCGAGGTCGCGGCCTTCGTCGAGAAGCCCGATCAGGCGACCGCCGAGCGCTATCTTCTGGAGGGTTATCTCTGGAACAGCGGCAACTTCGCGTTCCAGGCGGCGACCTTGCTGGGCGAGTTCGAGGCCTTTGAACCCACGGTCGCGGCCGCCGCCAAAGCCTGCGTGGCGGGTCTGGAGCTTGAGGCCGGTATCGGCCGCCTGGATCGCGACGCCTTCGCCCAGGCCAAGAAGATCTCGCTCGACTACGCGATCATGGAGCGCACTCAGAAAGCTGCGGTCGCCCCTGCGGCGTTTGCGTGGTCGGACCTCGGGGCTTGGGACGCGATCTGGGAAGCTTCCACGCGCGACGGCGACGGCAACGCCCAGGCGGGCGATGTTGACCTGCACGGATCGTCCAATGTTCTGGTGCGCTCGACGGGCCCCTATGTCGGCGTGATCGGGGTCAACGACATCGTCGTCGTGGTTGAGCCGGACGCCGTGCTCGTCTGCCATCGCAAGGACAGCCAGGCGGTGAAGACCCTGGTCGATGGCCTAAAGGCCAAGGGCCGCTCGATCGCCTCGCGCAAGAGCGCCTCGCCGAACGGGACCGAAACCCTGGTCTCGACGGACGGCTTCGATGTCGAACTGCGCCGCGCGCCGGCGGGAGAGACCTTGGCCCTGCCCGTATCCACCGTGCAGCTTCTCGAGGGCGTCATCGAGATGGACGGCGACCTCTACACGGCGGGTGCGATCATCCCGCTGGAAGCCGCGGTCCTGGCCCGGGCGATCGGCGCCGCGACCCTGCTGGTCACGAAGCCGCGTTGATCACCCGGTCCATCTCCAGGATCGCCAGGGCGATGTGATAGAAAGAGCTGGCTGGCGCAGGTTCTTCGACAAAACTCTCGTCGGGCAGGTATTTGTCCCGCCACAGGCCTGGAACCGGTGTGCGCAGATAGGTCAGCAAGCCCAGGGCGCCCTCGGCGGCCATCTCCCAGTACTTGGGGTCGCCGGTGATCTCCGCCGCCAGAACCGCCGCCTTGATCCGCTCGGTCTGCGGCCAGAGACGGGCTCCGTCGTCGTGAATCCCGTAATCATCCAGCAGGGCGTTGATGGCGACGCCGCGCGCCAGATCGACGCCGCGCGTCTCGCCACCATCGATCATGTTCAGCGCGGCGGCCGTGGCGTCGGCGCGTCCGGCCAGTTGGCCCCAGCGCAGCAGCAGCCAGCCCCATTCGAACTGATGCCCCGGCTCGCAGATGCGGCCCTCGACGCCCGGCGCAGGGTTCCAGTCGAGGTCGAAGAACTCGCGGACCATGCCCGTTTCGGCATGGACGAACTTGGCCAGGGCCAACTCGGCGATCTCGTCGGCCAGGGCGCGCCAGGTCGGATCGGGATCGATCGCGTTCCAGGCCAGCACGGCCTCGAACAGGTGCATATGCGGGTTGGACTGTAGCGGGGCGGTCGGCGGGTTGGACTGGTGGAAGCCCGCCAGTGGATGCTTTCGCTCGGCGATCAGGCGCTCGCGAACCTGGACGGCCAGCGTCCGCGCTTCCTCGGCGCGATCCGGAAGCGCCTTGGCCACCGCCGCTAGGGCGAAGATCGCGAAGGCTTGATCGTAGAGGTCGGCGGTGTCGTCCAGGCTCTCGCCGCTGGGCCCCACCAGGGTGCGGAACTGGCCGTCGGGCCGGCGGTAGGCCGACAGATAGAAGGCCAGGCCGTGCTCGACGGCGCCGCGCCAGGGTCCGCGCCAGCCCAGTTCGCCCGCGATCGCATAGGCGTAGATCTGGCGGGGCAGAACCCGACCACGACGCGGGCCCTCGACGGCTTGGCCATCGAGATCGATCTTCTCGAAGAAGCCGCCTTTCGCATGGTCGGCGCCAACCTCCCACCAGATCGGATAGGCCGCCTCGACCGCCCAGGTCTTCAGTCGGTCACGGAGGCGGGCGGCGTCGGCGAGGGCGTTGGTCATCAGAGGCTCCAGCGGCGTCATCCTTCTAGGCGAGGTCGCGTCACGACGCCAAGACGGCGACTTGGCGATTCCGCCAGGACCGGGTTAGTGCTCAGGCCATGATAAGTCCGTCCGCTCTCCCGCCCTTGAAGGCCGTGTTCCTGGATCGCGACGGCGTGCTCAATATCGATCACGGCTATGTCCACGATCCGGCCAGGCTGGACTGGATCGAAGGCGCGCGCGACGCGGTCGCGGCGATGACGCGGGCAGGGCTGAAGGTGCTGGTGGTCACCAACCAATCCGGGATCGGGCGCGGCTATTTCGACGCGGCGGCGCTGGACCGCTTTCACGCCGCGATGCAGGCGCAACTGGCGCAGGTCGGCGGGCGGATCGACACCTTCTATCATTGCCCATTCCATGAAACGGCGGCCGTCGAGGCCTATCGCGTGGCTGATCACCCCGACCGTAAGCCCAATCCCGGCATGATCCTGCGGGGGTTGGCCGAGTGGAGCCTGCGCGCGGATGAGGCGGTGATCATCGGTGACCGCGACATCGACGTCGAGGCCGGACGCCGCGCGGGAATGCCCGGCTACCTGTTCCAAGGCGGCAGTCTTCGAGACTTCGTCGGGTTGGTGCTGGGTGACCGCGTTCCGGCGCTGAAATGAAGATCCTGCAGTTTGGCCGAACCGGCCAGGTCGCCACGGCGATGCAGGCGGCGGCGAGGGGGCGGGCGCAGCTTGTCGCACTGTCTCGCGCCGACTGTGACCTGGCCGATCTCCAGCGGGTTCGGGCCGTGATCCTGGCGGCGGATTGCGATCTGGTCGTCAACACGGCCGCCTTCACCCATGTCGACCCGGCCGAGGCCGCGCCGGACGCGGCCTTCGCGGTGAATGCCCACGCGCCGGCGGCCATGGCCGCCGCGTGTGCGGAGCGGGGGGCGCCGTTCGTGCACCTGTCGACCGATGCGGTGTTCGACGGCCAAACCGACCGCGCCTATGTCGAGACCGATCGCGCCGAGCCGATCAATGTCTATGGCCGCTCCAAGCTGGCCGGTGAGCAGGCGGTCCTTGTTCACCCCAGAACCGTCGTGCTGCGGATCTCGTGGGTCTTCTCGCGATACGGGCGCAACTATGTGAGCTTCATGCTCAAGCTCGCCCGCGAGCGCGAGACGCTGAAGGTGGTGGCCGACCAGTTCGGCACGCCGACCGACGGCGAGGCTCTCGCCGATTTCCTGGTCAGCGCCGCGCCGCGCTGGGCGGCCGCGCCCGCCGATGATCCCGCCTTCGGCCTGTTCCATTTCGCCAATGCGGGCGAGACCAGCCGCTTCGACTTCGCCAAGGCCGCCATTGACCGCGATCCGATGACGAAGGCGCGACTGGAGCCCACGACCCAGGCCGCCTTCGCCGAGCCCGCGCCGCGACCGCCGCGCTCGCCGCTCGATACCGCCAAGCTGCGCGCGGTGTTCGGCGTCTCACCCGAGGCGTGGCGACCGGCGGTGGAGCGCACCGCCGACCGGCTGGTCGCCATGGGGCTCGCCGGCTAATCGCTGGCGCGAGCGGCGCGCCCGCGATAAACCGGGGCTCAACTTCCCCATAAAATACAGCGCAAGAGACCCATGCAGATCTTCCTCGACAGCACCGACACCAAGGTCATCGCGGATCTGGCCTCGACCGGCCTGATCGACGGCGTGACCACCAACCCGACCCTGATCGCCAAGTCGGGCCGGCCGATGCTGGAGGTGATCGCCGAGATCTGCGACATCGTCCCTGGCCCGATCAGCGCCGAGGTGGCCGCCACCACTGCTGATGCAATGATCGCCGAAGGTCAGAAGCTGGCCAAGATCGCCCCGAACGTCGTGGTTAAGATCCCGCTGACCCGCGATGGCCTGATCGCCTGCGCCGCCTTCGCGGACGAAGAGATCAAGACCAACGTCACCCTGTGCTTCTCGCCGACCCAGGCTCTCTTGGCCGCCAAGGCGGGCGCGACCTACATCTCGCCGTTCATCGGCCGTCTGGACGACTATGGCTTCGACGGCATGGACCTGATCCGCGACATCCGCGCGATCTATGACAACTACGGCTACGAGACCGAGATCCTGGCCGCCTCGGTCCGCAACGCCGTCCACGTCAAGGAAGCCGCGATCGTCGGCGCCGACGTCGTCACCATCCCGCCGGCGGTGTTCAGCGACCTCTACAAGCATCCGCTGACCGACAAGGGCCTTGAGCAGTTCCTGAAGGACTGGGCCTCGACCGGTCAGTCGATCCTTTAAGGACCTTTCGCCTCTCGAGCGCTTTTCGCTCGGGAGGCGAATTCCTGATCAAAGTTTATTTCGCAATGGCGAAGTCAGTTCGCAGATGCGATCTGGCGCGTTAGGGTCGGTCCGTCCACAGAGGGCCGCGCTCATGGTTCCCCACCTGGCTTCGACGAAGGCCGAGACTGAAGTCCGCCTGACCGGCCCCGAAGAGGCCGATCGGTTTTCGCGGTTTCTCCAGGGATTCCTGTCGGCCAACGGCTTTCCGTTCGTGATCGTCCACGACGCCCCCGAGCTTCTGGGGCATCTGCGACGCGTGGTGTTCGAAGACGCCACGCTCAGCGACAAGTTCGCCACCGAATGGCTGCGACAAGGCGGAGCGGCGGGGTCGGCCTGACGCCTATGACGCCTTCTCCGCCGCCGCCTTAGACGCCGCGGCCTTGCGGCGCTTCCGGGGCTTGATCAGGGCCAGCAGATGATGGTGCTCGCCTTCGCCCGGCATGGTGGGCGAGGGGTCAATCGCCTTCGAGGGGCGCGGCGGTGGCAGGTCGGTGCGCGCGGGGTCCTCGGCGAGCAGATGGGCTGACAGCATCAGGTCGGTCTTGACCGGCGCAAAGTCGGCCGCCGCCGTCCAGACTCGGATCGCCGCCTGGGCGTAGGCTTCGGACAGGTCGGTGACCTCGATCATCGGCGCAGGGTCCTGGCGGATACGGGCGTCGTTCTCGGCCCGCTCGCGCAGCCGCTTGAGCACCACCACCAGATCCGTCTTCAGTGGCACCTTGAACAGCACGTCCACCCGGCGATTGCGGTGGGTCGAGTAGTTGAGGATCACGTCCCCGAACACCTTGCTGTTCGGGATCATCACCTTGACGTTGTCCGGCGTGGCGATCTCGGTGAACAGCAGGTCCAGCGACTTGACCGTACCCTGACGGGTCGCCGTCTCGATGAAGTCGCCGACCTTGTAGGGGCGGAACAGCAGGATCATCACGCCGGCGGCCACGTTCGACAGCGCGCCTTGCAGCGCTAGGCCGATGGCCAGGGAGGCCGCGCCCAAGACCGCGATGATCGAGGTCGCCTGCACGCCCAGTTGCTGGAGCACCGCGACAAGGCCGACGGCCACGATCGCATAGCGGGCGAGGGACGCGGCGAAGCTCTCCAGCGTCGGGTCCGGGTTGCTGCGATGCACGCGTGTCAGGGTGCGGCGCATGAACCGCGCGGCCCAGCCGGCGGCCCAGAAGGTGACCGCCAGGATCAGGGCGGCGACCACCAGGTTCACCGCCAGCTTGCCCAACCAGTCGAGGAAATGGCTGAGCATGGTCTCGTCGGCCTTGACGTGGGCGAGCGACGGCAGCGCGGCGTCCGCCGGAATGATACTGGGCTTTGTCTTCATGGATGTCTCGATAGGCGCCCCCGCGCGTCGAGGTCAACGAGGTGAAGCTTCCAGGGTTCCGCTTGCCAGCTGCGGGAAACAGTCGGTTACATCAATTGGCTCGAAATCGTCACGAAGCCTGACTAAGAGCGCCGCCCATGAGCATGCCCTTCATCGACCTCGGCGCGCAGCAGCGCCGGATCCGCGACAAGATCGACTCGGCCATCGCCAAGGTGCTGGATAGCGGCGCCTATGTGATGGGTCCGCAGGTGCGCGAGTTCGAGGCGCAGCTGGCCGCGTTCGGCCAGGCCAAGCTGGCCTTGTCCTGCGCCAACGGCACCGACGCCATCGCCCTGCCGCTGATGGCCTGGGGCGTCGGGCCGGGCGACGCGGTGTTCTGCCCGTCCTTCACCTTCGCCGCGACCCCCGAGGTCGTGCCGTGGGTCGACGCGACCCCGGTGTTCGTCGACGTGCTGCCCGACACCTACAATCTCGACCCCGCCAAGCTGGAAGCGGCCATCGCCGGCGTGAAGGCCGACTGCAAGCTGACGCCCAAGGTGGTGATCGCCGTAGATTTGTTCGGCCAGCCCGCCGACTATCCCGCCATCAAGGCCATCTGCGACCGCGAAGGTCTCAAGCTGATCGCCGACAGCGCCCAGGGCTTTGGCTGCACCCTGAACGGCCATCACCCGCTGCACTGGGCCGACGTGGCCACCACCAGCTTCTTCCCGGCCAAGCCGCTGGGTTGCTACGGCGACGGCGGGGCGGTGCTGACCAACGACGCGACGCTGTGGGACCTGATGGACAGCTATCGCGTCCACGGCAAGGCGGTGGGGCCTGACCTGGCCGGCAAGACCTTCGACCACGACCCCAAATATCTGAACACCCGTATCGGCATGAACTCGCGCCTCGACACGATCCAGGCCGCCATCCTGATCGAGAAGCTGGCGATCTTCGCCGAGGAGATTGAGCTGCGTCAGGTCGTGGCCGACCGGTACGCCGCGGGCCTGCAGGGCGCGGTGCTGTCGACCCCGACCGTCATCGACGGCGGCGTGTCGGTCTGGGCCCAGTACGTGATCGAGCACGAGAACCGCGATGGCCTGGCCGCCCACCTGAAGGCGCACGGCGTGCCGACGGCGGTCTACTATCCTGTCCCGATGCACGTTCAGGCGCCCTACGCCCGGTTCCCACGCGGCGCAGGCGGCCTGCCGGTGACCGAGGCCAAGGCCGAGACGGTTCTGGCCTTGCCCATGCACCCCTATCTGGGCGCTGAGGACCAGCAGAAGATCATCGACGCGATCCGCGCCTTCGCCGGCTGATCAGGCCTCGGCCCGCGTCTCCGCGCGGTTCTCCGCGCGGTTCTCCACGCGGTTTTGGGCGCGATCCAGGGCGGCGTAGAGCGCGCGGACGTCGAGCGGCTTGGCGATCCAGTCGGTCATGCCGGCCGCATGGCAGGCCTCGACCTCATGATCGGCCACGCCCGCGCTGAAGCCGATCACGGGGGTGTCGTGGTTCAGCCCCTTGCCGGCGCGCAGGCGGCGGGTGGCTTCGCGGCCATCAAGGCCGGGCATGTTGACGTCCATCAGGACGACGTCGAAGGCCTTGGCTTCAAGCGCCTTCAGCGCCTCCAGGCCATCCGGCGCGGTGGTCAAGGTCACGCCCAGGGGCTCCAGGACCAGCGCCAGGGTCCGACGGTTCACCTCATGATCGTCCACGGCCAAGACGTTCAACGCGGCCAGGTCCGGCGCGGCGGCGGCGGAGGGCTGCGTCGCTCGGGTCGCGTCCTCCTCCTGGCCTTGCGGCATTTCGAGGCGCAAGCGGAAGACAGCGCCGCGGGGTGATCCGGGGCGTGCGTCCAGCTCGCCGCCCATCAGACGGGCGAGCTGACGGCTGACCGTCAGCCCAAGACCGGTGCCGCCGTAGGTGCGGGCCGTCTCCTGCGAAGCCTGGGCGTAGGGCGTGAAGAGGCGGTTCATCGCGTCCTCTGCGATACCGGGGCCGTTGTCCTGAACCTCGATCTCCACCGCCATCCGGTCATCGCTTAGCGGCTCGACGGCGATGCGCAGAGCGATGGCGCCCTCGTCGGTGAACTTCATCGCATTGGAGAGCAGGTTGTTGAGGATCTGGCGCAGACGGAAAGGATCCCCCCGCACCCAGACCGCCGCCTGGTCTTTTGGCGGCTCGACCAGGGTGAGGCCTTTGGCGCGTGCGTTGGCGCTCCAGAAGCGGCCGGCGTCACGGACCGCGCCCAGCAGATCGAAGTCTCGCTCTTCCAGGCTCATCGCCCTCGCCTCGATCTTGGCCTGGTCGAGCATGTCGGTCAGAAGGCCGGTCATCAGCTGACCCGCGTCGACGATCAGCTCGGCCGTGGCGCGGGTTTGGGCGGGCGCTGTTCCAGCGCGGATCAGGTGGGCGCCGGCGAGGATGGCGGAAAGCGGCGTGCGGAGCTCGTGGCTGACGATGGCGGCCATGGCGGTGCGGTCCGACAGGGCTTCCTCGGTTTCCATCCGGCGGCGATCGGCTTCCACCCGCGCGGCGACCAGGGCGCGGCGATCTGCGTGCATCCGGCCCCAGATCGTGTGGACGGCCAGGATGAAGAAGCCGACCGTCAGGGCCAGGATCGTCACCTGCTCGCGGGCTTGGCCCCACGCCAGAATGGGCATGGCCAGCAAGCTCAAGCCGTAGGGCGTGGCGCCCAGGTAGAAGAGACTGCGACTGTCCACCCCCGAGGCGACGTTGTTCAGGATGCCGCCCACGAGAACCATCAGGGCCAGCGCCATCAACGGCGGCTGCCCGCTTTGCCAGAAGATCAGAACCCCGCCGGCGTGAACCACGGCCATGGCCACCATGGCGACCAGCATCAGAATGATCTGGGCGCTCAGATAGCGGGTCGGGAAGCGTCCCCGTGCGAAGGGGCGCACCGCGACGAATTCCAGCAGTTGCACCGCCAGACTCGCGGACAGCCAGAGCGGGATCAGATCCCTCCGCCCGATCAAGTCCAGCGCCCAGCTCAGCAGGACGGTCAAGCCGGCGCGCGAATAGACCTGCCGATAGCGCTCGTTCGCGTTGCCGCGAAGATGCGGCAACAGCGATGTCAGGAAGGGAGACATGGGCACACTCCTCGCAAGGCTTGCGTAGGGGTCTATGGCAAACGCGAGGTAAACGCCGGGCCCCTAGTCCAGCATCGCTTCTAGCGTTTTGAGTTCATCGGCCTCCCGCGCGGGCTTGTCCCAACGGATGCGGTGTATGCGGGGGAAACGCATGGCCACGCCGGACTTGTGGCGGCTGGATCGCTGCAGGCCCTCGAAGGCGACCTCGAACACCAGGCCAAAGTCCAGATCGGCGCGCACCGAGCGCACGGGACCGAAGCGGTCGATGGTGTTGTCGCGGACGAACCTGTCGATCT
Organism: Caulobacter vibrioides; assembly: GCF_002310375.3. Taxonomy (GTDB): domain Bacteria; phylum Pseudomonadota; class Alphaproteobacteria; order Caulobacterales; family Caulobacteraceae; genus Caulobacter; species Caulobacter vibrioides_D. The sequence goes on along the minus strand of NZ_CP023315.3, from coordinate 3,992,389 downwards.
GTTTCAGCTCCTCGTCGGTGAAGCCGAAATAGGCCTTGCCGACGGGAGTCAGGGCGCGCCGACCGTCTTCCTCCTCGCGCCAGACGCCGAAGGTGTAGTCGGAATAGAAGCTGGACCGCTTGCCGTGCCCGCGCTGGGCGTACATCAGCACCGCGTCGATCAGGCGCGGATCGCGTTTCCACTTGAACCAGGGGCCCTTGGGGCGACCGGGTTCATAGACGCTGTCGCGGCGCTTGAGCATCAGGCCCTCGGAGAGGCGCGCATCGCCTTCGGGCGGTTCGCGGCGCAGGGCGGCGAGCTCTTCCCAGGTCGTGAACGGCTGCAGCGGCGACAGGTCAATACGCGGGGTCGCCAGGCGGCCAACGAACGTCTCCAGGCGCGCGCGACGCTCGACGAAGGGCCGGGCCCGCAGGTCGGTCTCGCCGTCCATCAGCAGGTCGTAGGCCCGGATCCCGGCCGGGAAGTTCGCCAGCTGCTTGGCGTCGACGGTCTTGCGGTTCAGCCGCTGTTGGAGATCGCCGAACGAGGCCAGGGCGCCGTCGCGCAGCACCAGCAGTTCGCCATCGATCGCGCCCTCGAAGTCGAGCGCCGCGACGACGTCTGGAAAGCTGGCCGAGATGTCATCCCCGGTGCGGGTGTAGAGCCTACGCTCGCCGCGCTCCGCCACGGCCTGGACGCGGATGCCGTCCCATTTCCACTCGGCCAGATAGTCGGCCGGATCGAGCTTGGGGAAGTCTGTGTCCTCGTCAATCGGCTGGGCCAGCATCACGGGCCTGAAGCGACCCGGCGCATCCGGTGACGGGCGTTCCGAGCGTCCCTCCAGCCAGGCGAAAAGGTCGCCATAGGGCGGCGCCATCGCATGCCAGATCTCCTCGATCTCGCCGATCTCGACGCCGCCGAGGTTGGCGCAGGCCTGTTTGGCCAGTCGTGACGAGACGCCGACCCGCAGGCCGCCGGTCATCAGTTTCAGCAGCGCCCAGCGTCCGTCGGGATCCAGGGCGTCCAGCCAGCCCTCGATCAGGCGCTGGACCTCGGCGCGCGAGGCCGAATGCAGCGCATCGATGACTTCCGAAAGCTCCGGCGGGCGGTTGGCGCCCGGCCATTTTCTGGAGGCGGGGGCGGGCCAGACCAGGGACACGGTCTCGGCCAGGTCTCCGACGAAGTCGTACGACCAGGCGAACAGCTGGGGGTCCATCCGCGCTTCGACCGCCTTGCGGATGAAGGTGGGCTTGGCGGCGTTGAAAGACAGCGCGCCCGTCAGCGCCGCCAGCGCGTAGCCCCGATCGGGATCGGGGGTGTGGCGCAGATGGTCCTCGATCAGGGTCAGTTTGGCGTTGCGCGAGCTGGTCAGGGACAGCCGGTCGAGCAGATGGGCGAAGGCGCGCATGGACATGGAACGCGAAGCAAAGCCCTTGCGATCAAGACGCGACGATCAGACCGGCCAAATCGACCGGGATCAAGGGCCATCCTCCGCGCGATCAGGCCTGAGCCGAGACCGCCTCGTTCAACTGGCCCAGGATCATGATCTTCTGCCAGATCTTGCGACCCAGGTCCGAGGCGAGGGTCTCGATGTCGTTCACCGCCGCGATGATCACCGGATCGTCCGTCTCCCCGGCGTAGAGCGCGGCCAGCTTGGCGGTCAGGGCCAGCATCTCGGCGCAGTAGTCGAGGTAACGCGACAGCTGGAAATTGCTCATCTCGCGGCGCGGCGAATGCCGGGTCGCGGGGCCAAGGACCACCGACGGGTCCTTGGTCAGCTGATGCATGTCGATGACATGGCAGAACGAGCGCAGTTCATGCAAAGCGACCTGCACGCGCTGCTGCTTCCAGCGTCGTTCCAGCGAGCTGAGGAACCAGGCCGCCGCGCCGGACAGCAGCGCCAGATTGATGGCCGATTCCAGGCCCTGGGCCAGATCGAAGCCCTCCCGGGCGCGCAGCACGGCGCTCCAGTCGAGGCGCCAGGCCAGGGCGAGCTCCAGCGCGACGCCGCCGACGATGATCAGCACCACCAGGGCGCGGAGGAGCAGATAGGGCCGGCCGATCCTTCGGGCGCGCGCGGCGGTCTGGCGGCCGGTGTCGGCTAGGCGCGCGCAGACCATCGCCAGGCCCGAGGCTGGAAAGCGTTCTGAGACGCGGGCGTACAGGTTGTCGAGTGTCTCGACCACCTTGACGGCGTCCAGCTTCTGTCGGTCGCGGGGTCGGGCCATGGTGTCAGATAGCGCAGGTTTATGACCCCTCGCGCAAGCCCGCGCCTGCTGCTAGATTAAAACAGTTGTTTGAAATCCTGAGAGGCGAGCATGAGCGATGCGGCTCTACCGGCGGGTTTCAACCCGCACGCGCGAAAAAGTCCGATCACCGACCCGTGGGAGCCGCTGTATGCGCGCCTTGCGGAGGATCGGCTTGTCCTGGCGACCTGGGTGCGCGAGCCGCACTGCAATTCCCGTCACATGCCCCACGGCGGCTTCCTGGCGGCCATGGCCGACAATGCGATGGGCCTGTCACTGGGCGTGAACCTGGCGCGGGCCGGCGCGAAGGTGGACGGGCTGGTGACAGTGTCGCTGGCGCTCGACTACCTGGGCTCGGCGCGCTTGGGGCAATGGCTCGAGTTCGACACCGACTTCATCAAGCTGGGCCGGTCGATCTGTTTCGCCGAGGCGACGGTGCGCGCCGACGGCGTCCCCGTGGCGCGAGCGCGGGCCAGCTTCAAGGTGCGCACGGCCAAGGAGGTCACATGAACGAAAACCGCCGCCAAGGCGTGGGGCCTGTCTGGTTTAGATGGAACCATCTAAACCAGATAAACAGGCTCTAAAAACCAAATACTTAGGGCCCTGGCGGCGGTGGTCAGTCTCAGCGTCTGACAGGGGGTCAGGCGCGCTCGTGGACCGCTTCTTCGGCCGTCAGCGGCTGGGGCAGGCGGCTGACCATCTCCTTCGGGCAGACCTGCCAGAACTGGCCGCGGACGCGGTCCCAGTCGCGCAGCAGGGTCGTGGCGAACACCGAGTCCGTTTCGCGGGCATGCTCGGCGATCAGCGAGCGCAGCACGCCTTCCCAGTAGGGCGAGGCCAACCGTTGCACGACGATGCTGTCGGGGTTGATATTGTCCTCGAAGCGATCGTGCTGGTCGAGCACGAAGGCCATGCCGCCGGTCATGCCCGCGCCGAAGTTGGAGCCCGTCGGACCCAGGATCACCACCTGACCGCCGGTCATGTACTCGCAGCCATTGGCGCCGCAGCCCTCGACCACCGTCGTGGCGCCCGAGTTGCGGACGGCGAAGCGCTCGCCGGCCTGACCTGCGGCGAACAGCCGGCCCGAGGTGGCGCCGAACAGCACGGTGTTGCCGATCAGGGCGTTGGTCTCCGGCGCGGCCAGACCCCGCGCCGGCTTGATCACGATCGTCGCGCCCGACAGGCCCTTGCCGACATAGTCGTTGGCCTCGCCGGTCAGCTCGATGCGCAAACCCTGGACCGCAAAGGCGCCCAGGCTCTGGCCCGCCGAGCCCTTCAGCTGGACGGTCAGGTGGCCCGACGGCAGGCCCTTCATGCCGAACTTGCGCACGATGTGGCTGGACGTGCGCGTGCCGATGGTGCGGGCGGTGCTGCGGACCGTGTAGGTCAGCTGCATCTTCTCGCCGCGTTCCAGCAGCGGGGCGGCGTCGCGCACGATCTGGGCGTCCAGCGTGTCCGGCACCGCGTTGCGGCCCTCGACCGTGCAGTAGGGCTTGTTCGAGCCCGGATCGGCGCGGACCAGCAGCGGGTTCAAATCAAGGTCGTCGAGGTGTTCGCCGCCGCGCGACACCTGCGCCAGCAGGTCGGTGCGGCCGACGATTTCCTGCAGGGACTTGAAGCCCAGGCCCGCCAGGATCTCGCGCACTTCTTCAGCGACAAACGTGAAGAGGTTGATGACCTTGTCCGGCGTGCCCGTGAATTTGGCGCGCAGGGCCTCGTCCTGGGTGCAGACGCCGACGGGGCAGGTGTTGGAGTGGCACTGGCGCACCATGATGCAGCCCATCGCCACCAGCGAGGCGGTGCCGATGCCGAATTCCTCGGCGCCCATCATAGCGGCGATGACGATGTCGCGACCCGTGCGCATGCCGCCGTCGGCCCGCAGGACGACGGAGTGGCGCAGGTTGTTCAGGGTCAGCACCTGGTTGGCTTCCGACAGACCCATCTCCCACGGACCGCCGGCGTACTTGACCGAGGTCTGGGGCGAGGCGCCGGTGCCGCCGACGCCGCCGGCGACCAGGATCACGTCCGCTTTCGCCTTGGCGACGCCGGCGGCGATGGCGCCGATGCCGGTGGCGGCGACCAGCTTCACCGTGACGCGCGCGATCGGGTTGATCTGCTTCAGGTCATAGATGAGCTGGGCCAGGTCCTCGATCGAGTAGATGTCGTGGTGCGGCGGCGGGCTGATCAGCATGACTCCAGGGGTGGAGTGACGCAGGCGCGCGATCATCTCGGTGACCTTGAAGCCGGGCAGCTGGCCGCCCTCGCCGGGCTTGGCGCCCTGGGCGACCTTGATCTCCAGCTCGACGCACTGGTTCAGATATTCGGCGGTGACGCCAAAGCGCCCCGAGGCCACCTGCTTGATGGCGCTGTTGGGGTTGTCGCCGTTGGGCAGCGGCTTGTAGCGCGCGCTGTCTTCGCCGCCCTCGCCCGAGACCGAGCGGGCCCCGATGCGGTTCATGGCGATGTTCAGGGCGCCGTGCGCTTCGGGGGACAGGGCCCCGAGGCTCATGCCGGGCGTGACGAAGCGCTTGCGGATCTCGTTAACGCTCTCGACGTCGTCGGTCGAGATCGGGTTACGGTCCGAGCGCCAGTCCAGCAGGTCGCGCAGCTGGATCGGCTTCTGGGTGCGCAGGCCGTTCGACCAGCGGCGATAGAGCTCGTAGTCGCCGGTGTCGCAGGCCGTCTGCAGGGTGTGCATCAGGCGCGCTTCGAAGGCGTGGGCCTCGCCCGAGCGACGGGCCTTGTAGAGGCCGCCGACCGGCAGGGTGACGGCGGGCGTCCCCCAGGCCTTACGGTGCAGCTCGACCGCCTTGCTCTCGATGCCGGCCAGGCCGATGCCCGAGATGCGCGAGGGCATGCCCGGGAAGAACTCGGCCGCCATGGCGCGCGACAGACCCACGGCCTCGAAGTTGTAGCCGCCGCGATACGAGGAGATGACGCTGATGCCCATCTTGGAGATGATCTTCAGCAGCCCGCCCTCGATGGCGGTCTTGAAGTTGATGCAGACATCGCGCAGCGACTTGTCGCCCACGAGACCGCGCTCCAGGCGATCCTGGAAGCTCTCCTGGGCGAGGTAAGCGTTGACCGCCGTGGCGCCGACGCCGACCAGCACCGCGAAATAGTGGGTGTCCAGGCACTCGGCCGAGCGGACGATGATCGAGACGTACGAGCGCAGGCCCTTGGCGACCAGATGGGCGTGGACGCCGCCGGTGGCCAGGATCATCGGCAGCGCCACGCGTTCGGCGTCGCTGGCCTCGTCGGTCAGGACAATGGCGCCGCAGCCGCGCAGCACGGCGTCCTCGGCCTCGGCGCGGATCCGATCGAGGTTGGCGCGCAGGGCGTCGCCGGCCCGGGCTTCCTCGGCCGGCAGCGGCATGGTGCAGTCGATGACCGCCACGTTCTTCTCGCCCAGCAGCGCATGCACGCGCTCGTACATGCCGGTGGTCAGCACGGGGCTTTCCAGAACGTAGACGTCCGCCTGGGCCGCGTCCTGAGCCAGGATGTTGCCGAGGTTCTTGAACCGGGTCTTCAGGCTCATCACGCCGGTCTCCCGCAGGGGATCGATCGGCGGGTTGGTCACCTGGCTGAAGTTCTGGCGGAAATAGTGGCTGAGGGGACGGTACTTCTCCGACAGCACCGCCAGCGGCGTGTCGTCGCCCATGGAGCCGACGGCTTCCTTGCCTTCCTCGACCATCGGGGCGAGGACCATTTCCAGGTCTTCGAGGCTGTAGCCGGCGGCGGCCTGACGGCGGGTCAGCTCCTCGCGACCGAACTTGCGCGGTTCGGGGCCAGGGCCGATCTCCTTCTCCAGATCGACCATGTTGCCGAGCCACTCGGTGTAGGGGTGGCGGGTGGCCAGTTCGTCGATGATCTCTTCTTCGCCGTAGAGCCGACCTTCGGCGAGGTCGATGGCCAGCATGCGGCCCGGCGAGATCGCGAGCTTCCGCGTGATGCGGGCTTCGTCGACACCGCACATGCCGGCTTCCGAGCCCATGATCACCAGGCCGTCGTCAGTATAGGCCACGCGCAGCGGCCGCAGGCCCGAGCGGTCCTTGCCGGCCACGACCCAGCGGCCGTCGGTGGCGCACAGGGCGGCCGGGCCGTCCCACGGTTCCATCACGGCGTTGCAGTACGAATAGAGCGCCTTGTGGGCGTCTTTCATCTTCGGATTGGCGGCCTCGGGCACCAGCAGGGCCTTGGCCATCGGCGCGTCGCGACCGGCGCGCACCAGCACCTCGAAGGTGTTGTCGAGGTTGGCGCTGTCCGAACCGCCCGGCTGGATCACCGGTTTAACGTCATCCCCGAACTCGCCGAAGGCCTGGGCGGCCATCTTGATCTCGTGGGACTTCATCCAGTTGATGTTGCCCTTGATCGTGTTGATTTCGCCGTTGTGGGCGAGCATCCGGAAGGGCTGGGCCAGACGCCACTGCGGGAACGTGTTGGTCGAATAGCGCTGATGGAAGATCGCGACGGCCGCCGTGAAGCGTTCATCCTTCAGGTCGGGATAGAATTCGTCGATCGCCTCGGCGAGGAACATGCCCTTGTAGATCAGCGACTTGGCCGACAGCGAGCAGATATAGAAGTCGGTGATGTTCTGGGCGTGGACGCGCTTTTCGATGCGCTTGCGGCACAGGAACAGCGCGCGCTCCAGCGCCTCGCCTTCCAGGCCGGCCGGCCCGGCCAGCATGATCTGCTCGATTTCCGGACGGGTGGCGTTGGCCTTCTCGCCGATCACCGAGGTGTCGACCGGCACCTGGCGCCAGCCATAGATGTAGAAGCCAAAGCGCAGGGCTTCGGCCTCGACGATCGTGCGGCAGGTCTCCTGGGCGCCCAGGTCCGTGCGCGGCAGGAAGATCTGGCCGACCGCGATCGGGCCCTGGCGCAGGGCGTGGCCGGTGCGACGCACCTGGTCGATGAAGAAGTCCTGCGGAACGCTGACCAGCACGCCGGCGCCATCGCCGGTCTTGCCGTCGGCGTCCACCGCGCCCCGGTGCCAAAGGGCCTTCAGGGCCTTGATCGCCAGTTCGACCACTTCGCGGCGCGGCTGGCCGTCAATGGCGCAGACCAGACCCACGCCGCAGGCGTCGCGCTCGGTCGAGGGGTCATAGGCGTGGCCGTCGATCAGCGCCTGGCGGTTCTGCAGATAGAGGTCGACTTGGTTCATCGTCTTGTCTCTCCATCCTTCTCCCCTTGCGGGAGAAGGTGGCCCGAAGGGCCGGATGAGGGGTCGAAAGTCCTATCGGATACGCCGGTGTGACCCCTCACCCGGCTGCTCCGCAGCCACCCTCTCCCGCAGGGGGAGAAGGGATTTATTCCGCCGCGATCAGCGCGGGCGCGCCGACCTTGGCCAGCAGGTAGCGGTGGATGGCGTCGGCGGCGTCGCGGCCGTCCTTGATCGCCCAGACAACCAGCGAGGCGCCGCGCACGATGTCGCCGGCGGCGAACACGCCGTCGAGATTGGTCATCTGGTTGCGGACGTCGGCCTTCACCGTGCCCCAGCGGGTGACCTTCAGGTCTGGGGCCGACCACTGCTCGGGCAGGTTTTCGGGCTCGAAGCCCAGGGCCTTGATGACCAGCTGGGCCGGACGATCAAAATCGCCGCCGGGAATCTCCTCCGGGCTTTGACGGCCCGAGGGATCGGGCGCGCCCAGGCGCATGCGGATGGCGCGCACGCCCGAGACGGCCTCGGCCTCGCCCGACAGGGCGCGGGGCGCGGCCAGCCACTCGAAGGTGACGCCTTCCTCCTCGGCGTTGGCCACTTCGCGCATCGAACCGGGCATGTTGGCCTTGTCGCGGCGATAGAGGCAGGTCACCGACTTGGCGCCTTGGCGAACGGCCGTGCGCACGCAGTCCATGGCGGTGTCGCCGCCGCCGACCACGACCACGTCTTTGCCCTGCGCGTTCAGCTCACCGGAGTCGAAGGCCGGAACGGTGTCGCCCAGGTTCAGGCGGTTCGAGGCGATCAGGTAGTCGAGCGCGGGGGCCACGCCCTTGCTGCCGCTTCCGGGGACGGTGAGGTCGCGCGCGGCGTAGACGCCGACGGCGATCAGCACCGCGTCGTGCTTGGACCGCAGATCCTCAAGCGTGGCGTCCTTGCCGACCTCGAAGCCCAGCTTGAACGCGACGCCGCCCTCGGCCAGGCGCTGGGTGCGGCGCTCGACGACGTCCTTTTCCAGCTTGAAACCGGGGATGCCGTAGATCAGCAGGCCGCCGGCGCGGTCGTGGCGGTCATAGATGGTGACGTCATAGCCGGCCTCGCGCAGCTTTTCGGCGGCGGCCAGGCCCGCCGGGCCCGCGCCCACGACGCCGACCGATTGGCCGCGCGCCGGGCCGGCGACCAGCGGCTTGACCCAGCCCATCTCCCAGGCCTTGTCGGTGAGGTAGCGTTCGACCGAGCCGATGGTCACGGTGCCGTGGCCCGACTGTTCGATCACGCAGTTGCCTTCGCACAGGCGGTCCTGGGGGCAAATTCGACCGCAGACCTCCGGCATGGAATTGGTCGCCTGCGACAGGGCGTAGGCTTCTTCCAGGCGGCCCTCGGCGGTCATCCGCAGCCAGTCGGGGATGTTGTTGTGCAGCGGGCAGTGGGTCTGACAGAACGGCACGCCGCACTGCGAGCAACGCGAGGCCTGCTCGGTCGCCTTGGCGTCGATGAAGTCGGCGTAGATCTCGTGGAAGTCGCCCGCACGCTCGGCCGCCGCACGCTTTTCAGGCGTCTTGCGGGCCACCGTCGTGAATTTCAGCATGCGCTCGGCCATGCGACTTCCCTTGCCCCTGGATCGGGAGAAAAATTGCTCTCGCGGGGCTCTTAAGGACTCTTTCGCGCAAGAAGAATGTGTTGGTCAAAAATGCAGACTAAAATATCCCTGCTTCAGGCGTGGACATTGAGAACCTGTCGCAATCTGTGCGTATAATAGTCCACTTTATGGATTAACGTGGTCTTTACGATGTTTGGCGCACGCCACAGGCAGCGCTTCAGGGGACCCTCATGCCGGATTGGCTCATTGCTCTCATTCTTGGCCTGATCGAAGGTCTGACCGAGTTCATTCCGGTCTCGTCCACCGGTCACCTCCTCCTGGTCGGGCACTTCCTGGGGTTCCATAGCCCCGGCAACACCTTTCAGGTCCTGATCCAGCTGGGCGCCATCCTGGCGATCACCAGCGTCTATTTCGGACGCCTGTGGGGCCTGCTGACCACCCTGCCGACCAATCCGGGCTCGCGCCGCTTCGTCATGGGCGTGTTTCTGGCCTTCCTGCCGGCGGTGCTGGTCGGGGTCCTGGCTCACGACTACATCAAGACCGTGCTCTACGAGAGCCCGACCCTGATCTGCACGACCCTGATCATCGGCGGCGTCATCTTGCTGGGCCTGGATCGGATGAAGTTCGAGCCACGCCACACCGATGTCGCCGACTATCCGCTGAAGACGGCGTTTCTGATCGGCCTCTTCCAGTGCATCGCGCTGGTTCCCGGCGTGTCGCGGTCCGGCGCGACGATCGCGGGGGCCCTGCTGCTCAAGTGCGACAAGCGCTCGGCCGCTGAATTCAGCTTCTTCCTGGCCATGCCGACCATGGCTGGGGCCTTCGCCTATGATCTCTACAAGAACATCGACAAACTCAGCACCAACGACCTGGGCCTGATCGCCGTGGGCTTCGTGGCGGCCCTGGTTTCGGGCGTGTTCGTCGTCAAGACGGTGCTGGACTTCATCACTCGGCACGGGTTCGCACCCTTCGCCTGGTGGCGGATCGTGGTGGGGTTCGGCGGCTTGGCGCTGCTGTACATCCCGCGCTGATCCAGCGCGACCGGCGAGAAAAAAGGCCCTGACGCCGCGCGCCAGGGCCTTTGTCTGTAGAGATTGCTCTGCCGGGCGGGCGTTTTAGAACGCGCCGGCGGGGGTCTCGGCGTACTGACCGCCCTTGCGGTAGCGATAGAGGTAGCTGGGCACGATGGCTTCAACGGCCGTCGGCGTCACGCCGGCCTCGGCCAGACCGGGCAGGCCCTGCTCGGCGACGTTGTCGCTCTTGAGCATCTGGACCTGATCGCTGGTCAGCGGCGGCGGGATGACGCCCGCGACGAGGTCGCCCAGCGAGCCGATCAGCGAGGCCACCTGCCAGGGCAGGGGGATCAGCGGCCGGTTGCGGCCGGTCTCCAGCAAGATCAGCTCGAGGATCTCGCGCATCGTGTAGACGGTCGGGCCGCCCAGCTCATAGGTCACGCCCGCCGCTGCGGGGTTAGCGACGGCCTGGGCGACCACGGCGGCGACGTCGCCGACGAACACCGGCTGGAAGCGGGTGTCGCCGCCGACCAGCGGCAGGACCGGGGCCATGGCCGCCATCTGGGCGAAGCGGTTGAAGAAGCCGTCCTCGGGGCCGAACACGATCGAGGGCCGCACGACGGTGGCGCTGGGGAAGGCTTCGCGCACGGCGGCCTCGCCCTCGCCCTTGGAGCGGGCGTACTTGGCGGGGCTGTTGATGTCGGCGCCGATGGCGCTGACATGGACCAGATGCTTGACGCCGGCCTTGGCGGCGGCCTCGGCGACGTTGCGCGCGCCCATGGTGTGCACCGACAGGAACTTCTGGCGGCCGCTCTCGAACAGCACGCCCACCAGGTTCACGCAGCCCTCGGCGCCGTCCAGCGCGCGGGCCACCGAGGCCGGGTTACGGACATTGGCCTGCACCACCTCGATCTGGCCGACGTCGCCCAGCATGCGCATCTTGTAGGCGAGGTTGGGCTGGCGCACGGCCACCCGTACGCGATGGCCCGCCTTGGCGAGCGCCCGCACGACCTGACCGCCCACGAAACCGGAGCCGCCGAACACCGTGACCAGACCTTGCATCATCATTCCTCGTACATGCGATACGGCCGGAATTAGACGACCGCGCGCCGGTTCGCAACGAAATCACGATTTGTCGTTTTTTCGCTGTTGACGTGGCCGGAGGCTTTCCCTAAACGTCCCGGCCTCGCGGCGACCTAACCGGTTGCGCCAGCGGGCCCAGGTGGCGGAATTGGTAGACGCGCTGGCTTCAGGTGCCAGTGACCGAAAGGTCGTGGAGGTTCGAGTCCTCTCCTGGGCACCACCCCCTTACCAAGCTTCTTCGTGAAGCGTGGGGTGGCGCCGAAAGATCCTCGGATAGCTAATCCGTTCATCGTGAGTATAAGTGTCGCGCGCTCACATCGAGCGCGTGGTTCGACGCGTCGGCGCGTCGAGACTTCGCCGGAGACGTCTTAGAGTTGGCTAATTTCGTTCACGAGGGCGATCTGCCCGACGGCGTCTTCGAAGGCGCGGAAATCATCGCGATTGATTCGGAGACCATGGGCCTGCGCCTGCGACGCGATCCGCTGTGCGTGGTGCAGCTGTCGTCTGGCGACGGCGACGCCCATGTCGTGCGGCTCAGCCGCCCCGATTATGACTGCCCCAACCTCAAGGCGCTGCTGACGAATCCGAAGGTCCTGAAGCTTTTTCACTTCGGACGCTTTGATATCGCCATGTTCGAACTCCATCTGGGGGTGGTGACCGCACCCGTCTACTGCACCAAGATCGCCAGCAAGCTGGCCCGCACCTATACCGACCGCCACGGCCTGAAGGACGTGACGCGCGAGCTGCTGGGCGTTGAGCTGTCGAAGGTCCAGCAGTCGTCGGACTGGGGCGCCCCGTCGCTCAGCGTCGATCAGGTGGCCTACGCCGCCTCGGACGTGCTGCACCTGCACGGTCTTCGCTTGAAACTGAACGCCATGCTCGAGCGCGAGGGCCGCATGGCGCTGGCTCAGCACGCCTTCGACTATCTCCCCCACCGCGCCTCGCTGGACTTGGCCGGTTGGGAGGAGATGGACATCTTCGCCCACAGCTAAAGGACGCCATGCAGCCCGCCGTGGTCATGACCGGACGATCGATGAGCGCCGACCTCGGCCGCTGGCGTCGTCGCTCGCGCCGTGTGCTGGCCGCGCGCATCGTCTTGCCCGCCGCGATCGGCCTGCTGCTTTTGGCGGTGGTCGCGCAGGTGGGGTGGCGAACCTACATGGCCGCCTCCCGCGCTCCGGCGGAGGCCCGCACTGAAATCCGCCTGATCACACCCAGGTTCTATGGACAGTCGACGGACGGCCGCAGTTTCATGATCACGGCCCGCTCGGCGGTCCGAGACGACGCCGACCCGCGCCGCATCATCCTGGAAGAGCCGGCCCTGACGCTGGACCTGGGCTCACCGACCCCGACGCGCATGACCGCCAAGCACGGCGTCTACCGGCAGGACACCTTCGGGCTGAACCTGAAGGACGATGTTCGCCTGGACGACGGCGCGGGCTATCGCTTCGCGTCCGAGGAGTCGTTCGTCGACACCAAGACGGGCGATGTCCGCGGCGAAAGCACGATGAATGGCGAAGGGCCCAGCGGGCAGGTGCAATCCCAGGCCTACTCCGTATATGACAAGGGCGATCGCATCGTTTTCCGGGGCGGGGTTCGCGCGCGGTTCGAACGGCAGTAAAGAAGAAATTGCGCGGGTTTGCTTCGGACGCGAGCCGCGACGGATGAGGACATGGTTCTGATGAAGCGATGGACGGCTGCGGCGGTGACCGCGTTGATCCTGTCTGGGATGGGGGCCGGCGGCGCTGCGCAGGCGCGGCAGAGCGTGTCCAGCGCGCCCATCGACGTCTCCGCCGATGAGCAGCAGACGTTCAACAGCACCTGCACGACGATCTTCATCGGCAATGTCGAGATCCTGCAGAACCGCTCGCGGCTGCGCGCTCAGAAGGTGACGATCATCAGCGCCAAGCGCCCTGGCGGCGAGACCGGCTGCGGCGCGGCCCAGCGCATGGAGGCCGAGGGCGGGGTCTATCTGGTCAGCGACCAGCAGAACGCCCGTGGCGATCGCGCCGTCTACACCTTCAGCACCAACACGGCGGTCCTGACGGGGGACGTCATTCTGGTGAAGGGCAAGGATGTCGCGCGCGGCGACCGCCTGACCGTGAACACCAAGACCAACGACGCCAAGCTCGAATCGACGGCCTCGGGTCAAAACGCCAAGCGCCGCGTGCGCGCGGTGTTTTACCAGGACGACACCCAGACGCCTGACGCGCCTGCCGCGGCCGAGCAGCGCTAGGATCCCGAATGACCCTGACCTCCAACGACATGGACGGCCTGTTCGTCGATTCCGTGGGCAAGTCGTTCGGCGATCGTCCGGTCGTCAAGAACGTGTCCCTGCGCTTGAAGCGCGGCGAGGTGGCCGGCCTTCTGGGCCCCAACGGCGCGGGCAAGACGACCTGTTTCTATATGGTCACGGGCCTGATCGCCGCCGACTACGGCGCGATCTATCTGGACGGTGAAAACATCACCTCCCAGCCGATGTTCCAGCGCGCGCGCCTGGGCGTGGGCTACCTCCCGCAGGAAGCCTCGATCTTCCGGGGGATGACGGTCGAGCAGAACGTCATGGCCGTGGTCGAAATGCGCGAGCGCGATCCGCGCAAGGCCCGCGAGCAGGTCACCGGCATTCTCGAGGAGCTGCGGATCACCCATATCCGCAAGTCGCCGGCCGTGGCCTTGTCGGGCGGCGAGCGTCGCCGGGTGGAAATCGCGCGCGCTCTGGCCAGTGAGCCGTCGTTCATGCTGCTGGACGAGCCTTTCGCCGGCATCGACCCCCTGGCGATCGCCGATATCCGCGAGGTGATCGGCTATCTGAAGGGGCGCGGCATCGGGATCCTGATCACCGACCATAACGTCCGCGAGACGCTCGACATCATTGATCGCGCCTCGATCATCCATGCGGGCGAGGTGCTGTTCGAGGGCTCGCCGCGCGAGATCGTCGAAAACCCGGAAGTGAAGCGCGTTTATCTGGGCGAAAGCTTCACCGAGCCGCGCCTGGGTGACTAAGGCCTTGTTCTGCAAGGCCTAAGCCTTTTTTCGGGACACTCGGTCGCACCGGCCCGATTATTGCAGGCGTTCGCGACCCGTTAACCAGAACCGCTCTTCAATGGCGCTCGAAAGTTTTTCGTACGTCAGGAGGGCGCATTGGCGCTCAGCCACCGACTAGAGCTCCGGCAAGGCCAGGGCCTCGTCATCACCCCGCAACTGCAGCAGGCCATCAAGCTGCTGCAGCTGTCGAACATCGAGCTCGACGCCTTCGTCGATGCCGAGCTGGAGCGCAATCCGCTCCTGCAACGCGATGAGGGCGATCACGAGCCGACGGGCGAGGTCGAGGCCGAGCGCGACGCGAGCTTGACCCAGGTCGACGCCGTGGCCGACACCACGGCCGGGCGCGAGATGGACACGCCTTCCGACGATGTCTCGCCCGGCGAGCGCGCCACCGGCGATGGGGCCGAAGCCGAGCATGCCGGCGGCCAGATCGATTGGTCGCGCGCGGGCGGCGGCGGCTCGTTCGAGAGCGACGAGGGCTATGAGCGCGCCCTCACCGACACGCCGACCCTGGCCGCCCACCTGCGCGCCCAACTGGTCCAGGCCGCGCTGTCGCCGGCCCGCAACGCCATCGCCGAGATCCTGATCGACGCCGTCGACGAGGGCGGCTATCTGCGCCTGGACGTCGTCGAGCTGGCCGATCGCCTAGGCTGCGCGCTGGAGGTGGTCGAGGACACCCTGACTATCCTGCAGGGCTTCGAGCCGGTCGGCGTCTTCGCCCGTGACGTGCGCGAGTGCCTGGCGCTGCAGCTCAAGGACCTGAACCGCTACGACCCGGCCATGGCCGCGATGCTCGATCACCTGGAGCTTCTGGCCAAGCGGGACATGGCGGGCCTGCGCCGGATCTGCGGCGTCGATGAGGAAGATCTGCGCGATATGATCGCCGAGATCCGGTCGCTGAACCCGCGTCCGGGCGCGGCCTATCACAGCGAGCCGGCCGAGACCCTGGTGCCCGACGTCATGGTCCGCGAGGGTCTTGGCGGCATGTGGCACGTGGAATTGAACACCGACACCCTGCCGCGGGTGCTGGTCGACCAGCGCTATCACGCGCGCGTCTCCAAGGGCGCGCGCAGCGATCAGGAAAAGACCTTCGTCGCCGACTGCATGGCCTCAGCCAACTGGCTGGTTAAGAGCCTGGACCAGCGCGCCAAGACCATCCTGAAGGTCGCCAGCGAGATCGTGCGTCAGCAGGACGGTTTCCTCGCGTTCGGCGTCGAGCACCTGCGTCCGCTGAACCTAAAGACCGTCGCCGACGCCATCGGCATGCACGAGAGCACCGTCAGCCGCGTGACCTCGAACAAGTACATCGCCACCCCGCGCGGGGTGTTCGAGCTGAAGTTCTTCTTCACCTCGGCCATCCAGTCGTCGGAAGGCGGCGAGGCCCACTCGGCCGCCAGCGTTCGTCACAAGATCAAGGGCCTGGTCGACGCCGAGAAGTGCGAGGCCGATGTCCACTCCGATGATCGCATCGTGGAAATTCTCAAGGCGGCTGGGGTCGACATCGCCCGCCGGACCGTGGCCAAGTATCGTGAGGCCATGCGGATCCCCTCGTCGGTGGAACGCCGCCGCCTGATGAAGGAAGCGGTCTAGAGCCGCTTCTTTTTCGTCCCCCGCGCGTTCCCGAGCGGGCCGAGAGGAATTGATGACCGAGAAGAGTCTGGCCGATGTGATCGAGGGCTTCGGCGAGGACGCCAGCCCCACCCTGACCGTCGGACAAATGCTGGCCGCGTTCGACAGCCGCGCCTTTGGCGCGATGCTGCTGGTCTTTGGTCTTTTGAACACCCTGCCGCTTCCGCCAGGGTCGTCGACCATCCTGTCGTTGCCGATCCTGTTCCTGGCCCCGCAGATCGCCATGGGGGCCGACACGCCCTGGCTGCCCCGCGGTCTTGTGGACAAGCCGTTGAAGCGCGACGACCTGCGCGGCCTCTTTCGCCGGTTGGGGTCGATCGTCCGCAAGATGGAGCTGATCACCCGTCCCAGGCTGCGGCCTTTGTTCGCACCCTTGGGCGAAAGAGCGATCGGCGTGGTCTGCACCCTGCTGGCTCTGGTGCTGGTCCTGCCCATCCCGCTGGGCAACCTGGCGCCGGGCGCGACAGTGGCTGTGCTGGCTCTGGCCCTGCTCCAGCGGGACGGAATCCTGGCCCTGCTGGGCTATCTGATGGCGGTGGGGAGCGGGGCGCTTCTCTTTGTCAGCGCCCACGTCGTTGTGCTCGCGGCGCGCAAGCTTCTGGGTGTGTTTTCGGGGCTCTTTTGAGGCCGCTCAAAAGCCACGAAAGGGCCGCTTGACACCCGTTCGAGACAGGCGCGTTGTATCGATATGCAAGTCCAAGTCTCCGGCAAGCATGTCGACGTTGGTGAGGCTCTGCGAGCGCGAGTCTCCGACGAAATCGCTCAAAGCATCGGCAAATACTTCGATCGCGGCGGAGCCGCCGAGGTCGTGGTCAGCAAGGACGGCTACGCCTTCCGTGTCGATTGCTCGGTCAAGCTGGCTTCGGGCCAGCAGCTCATCAGCCACGGGTCGGGAGGTGACGCGCATGCGGCCTTCGACGCGGCCCTGGCCAAGATCGATACGCGGATCAGGCGGTACAAGAGGCGGCTGAAGAGCCACTCTGCGGCCGCAACGGCCAAGAAGGTCGAGAACGCCGCCATGTTCGTTCTCCGGGCTCCGGAAGGCGACGATGGCGACGAAGACTGGGATGTGGAAATCGACCACCCGACGGGCGCGCCCGCGGCAATGGTCATTGCGGAAACCCAGGCCGCGATGAAGACAATGACCGTTTCCATGGCTGTCATGGAACTGGACTTGACCGCATACCCGGCAATCGTGTTTAGGAACGCCGCCCACGGGGGCATCTCCGTGGTGTATCGGCGTCCAGACGGGAATATCGGCTGGATCGACCCCGAACGCACGAAGTCGAACGGACACGGGTCAACCGCGAGCTAACCAGACCGTGTCATGGTCTGGCGCCGTCGGTGGATTCCGTCGACGGCGCCAAGGCGGTCGGAAACTAGCGAGCGTTGGAAGTCCATGACCATTGGCGACCTTCTAGAGCCCGGAGCGGTGGCGCTGCGCGCCAGCGCCCCCGGGAAGCGCCAGGCGCTTTCGATGGTCGCCGACGTCGCGGGCCGCGTGCTTGGCGTTGATCCCGAAGCCGCGCTGGACGGTCTCATCGAGCGGGAAGCCGCAGGTTCGACGGGCGTCGGAGAAGGCGTCGCCATCCCACATGCCCGGTTAGACGGCCTGGACCGCGTGCGCGCGGTCGTCGTGCGGTTGGATACGCCGGTCGCGTTCGACGCGCTCGATGACAAGCCCGTGGACCTGCTTGTGGCGCTCTTCGCGCCTCGCGACGCCAACGCCCAGCATCTGAGGGCGCTCGCCCGGGTGGCGCGCATGATGCGCCAGCCCGCGACCCGCTTGGCGGTCCGTCAAGCCGGATCGGCCGACGCGATCCATGTTCTGCTGACCGACGAACCGGCCAGCACCGCCGCCTGACGCTTTCCCGTCTTTAGAGCATTTTTCGAGCGAAGTGGTTCCGGTTCGCGTGAAGAAAAATGCGTCAAAACAAAAGACTAGAGCCCACGACCTGACGCCGTCAGGTCGTGAAGCGCTCTAGTGGACGGACACAGGCGCCAGCTCGTGCGCCAACGCCGCGGCGATCGCGGCGTCGCGGTCGATGAGAACCGCTAGGCGCGCGCCGTCGGCGCGGCACACCGCATAAAGGGTCTGGCCGGGGGGAAGGTCGAAGTCCTCGACGCCCTCCGGGGCGTCAGCCAGAATTTCGGCGGCCTTGATGGGCCGGACATAGACGAGGTTCGGCGCGCCAAGAGCCGCGAAGGCTTCGTGTGTGAAGGGCCGGCTCGGTTGGTTGTCGGGCGTCATAGGACCACCTCCTTGTATGAAATAACGCGCCGTGCTCCGCGCGGTTCAGACCGCCGCGGCTCAAGACGGGTTCCGTAAGAGCGTTTCAGCCCGCGCTGCGGATCGGGATCTTCTTGACCAGGCGTTCAGGCGCTGGGCGGGCCAGGTCGATGTGCAGCAGGCCATGCTCGAGCGTGGCGGCCGTGACCTCCATGCCCTCAGCGAGGACGAAGGTGCGCACGAAGCCTCGCGCCGCGATCCCGCGATGCAGGAAGGCCCGCTCAGCTTCTGAACGCGCGTCGGCGCTATCGCGCTTGCCCGCCACCACCAACTGCCCGCCCTCGACGGTCACCTGCAGTTGCTCGGGCGAGAAGCCGGCGACGGCCAGGGTGATGCGCACGCCGCCGTGCTCGGCCTGCTCCACATTGTACGGGGGGTAGCTTTCCGATGCGGCCTTGGCGGCGCGCTCGATAAGGTCTCGGGTGTGTTCGAAGCCCAGCAGGAAGGGGCTGTCGAACAGGATCGTCCGGGTCATCGCGAAGTCCTCGCTCAAGCGACTTCGTTCGCGCAGACCAACCCGAGGATCGGCGCTGATCAGCGCGACACGACGCCAGACATGGCGCGCGATGAGGGGCGGTTCAAGAGGAGGGGAGGCGCAGGGGCCCAAAATGGACAAGGCCCGGACGTTTCCGTCCGGGCCTTGATGGTGGAGCTAAGCGGAGTCGAACCGCTGACCTCTTGAATGCCATTCAAGCGCTCTACCAGCTGAGCTATAGCCCCAATTCTTCAGGGAGAACCTTGCGGTAACTCTCGGAAATCCTTGGTCTCTTCGGCGTTTCGACTGGTGTCGCTCCCCGAAGAGGCGCGGAAACTAGTCCGGGATTTTTCTGGGATCAAGCCTCTTCTCGAACTTTTTTCGAGAAAAATCTCGGAGCCCCAAAAACGCCTGTGGACAGCCGGTTTCGATCGCGTCGCAACCGGCTGTCCGCTGGATCAGTCGTCGACGCCCTCGCCCGGGAGACCTTCGATCTCCTCGTCGAGAATGTCTTCGTCGTCCTCGTCCTCAAGGAACGGAACATCATCGCCGTCTTCATCGGCGAGATCTTCGTCCTCGGCGAAATCGACGCCCAGATCGTCACCGCCGGCCGGAGTCGGCGCGCCCGGATCGACGTCTTCGTCGTCGGTCTCGACGACGTCGGCCTCGGCGGCCTCGTCGATTTCCGGGGTCTCATCGACCTCGTCCTCGTAGCCGTCGACCTCCTTGGGCGCGACCACTTCCTTTTCGTCGTCGGCGTCGTAGTCCGGCGTGACGGCGCGGGCGCGGACACGGCGAGACTTCAGGGCCTCTTCCGGGTCAAACTGCTCGCCGCATTTGGGGCAAACAGCGGGACGACGGTTGAGGTCGTAGAACTTCGATTGGCAGTTGGGGCAGATTTGTTTTGCGCCCAGGTCGGGATTGGCCAAGTTGGCGACCCTTTGATCCGGATGGGAAAAGCGGCGGGTCACTTGCCATGGCGCGAGCCCGCTGTCAAAAGCAAACCCTTCGCGAAAACCACCAAGTACTAAGGAGCCGGTTTCGGCATGTCGCTGGCTGGATTGAAGAGCGCCCCCGGAGGCGCTCTGCGAGGGATCGTGCGCGCTCCGGGAGACAAGTCCATTTCTCACCGTTCGATGATCCTGGGCGCGCTGGCGACCGGGACGACGACGGTCGAGGGCTTGCTTGAGGGCGACGACGTTCTCGCCACCGCCCGGGCCATGCAAGCCTTTGGCGCGCGGATCGAGCGCGAGGGCGTCGGCCGCTGGCGGATCGAGGGCAAGGGCGGCTTCGAGGAGCCGACCGACATCATCGACTGCGGCAACGCCGGCACCGGCGTACGGCTGATCATGGGCGCGGCGGCGGGTTTCCCGATGTGCGCCACCTTCACGGGCGACCAGTCGCTGCGCGGACGCCCGATGGGCCGCGTGCTGGACCCCCTGGCCCGCATGGGCGTGACCTGGCTGGGGCGTGACAAGGGTCGCCTGCCCCTGACCCTGAAGGGCGGAAACCTTCGCGGCCTCAACTACACCCTGCCGATGGCCTCGGCCCAGGTGAAGTCCGCCGTGCTGCTGGCGGGCCTGCACGCCGAGGGCGGCGTCGAGGTCGTCGAGCCCGAGGCCACGCGCGACCACACCGAGCGTATGCTGCGCGCCTTCGGGGCCGAGGTGACCGTCGAGGACCGCAAGGTGGGCGACAAGACCTTCCGCCATGTGCGCCTGCCCGCCGGCCAGAAACTGACCGGGACCCACGTGGCGGTGCCCGGCGATCCGTCCTCGGCCGCGTTCCCGCTGGTGGCCGCCCTGATCGTTCCCGGCTCAGAGGTGACGGTCGAGGGCGTGATGCTCAACGACCTGCGCACCGGCCTGTTCACGACGCTTCAGGAGATGGGCGCGGATCTGGTGATCTCGAACGTGCGCGTCGCCAGCGGCGAGGACGTCGGCGACATCACCGCCCGCTATTCCCCGCTCAAGGGCGTCGTGGTCCCGCCCGAGCGCGCGCCATCGATGATCGACGAGTATCCGATCCTGGCCATCGCCGCGGCGTTCGCCGAGGGCGAGACGGTGATGCGCGGCGTCGGCGAGATGCGCGTCAAGGAAAGCGACCGCATCAGCCTGACGGCCAACGGCCTGAAGGCTTGCGGCGTGACCGTGGTCGAGGAGCCGGAGGGCTTCATCGTCACCGGGACCGGCCAGCCGCCGAAGGGCGGAGCGACCGTCGTCACCCATGGCGACCATCGCATCGCCATGAGCCACCTGATCCTGGGCATGGCCGCCCAGAACGAGGTGGCGGTGGACGAACCGGGCATGATCGCCACCAGCTTCCCGGGCTTCGCCGACCTGATGCGGGGCCTCGGCGCGACGCTGGGCGAGGCCTAGCATGGCGTTCGTGATCGCCGTGGACGGCCCAGCCGCCTCGGGTAAGGGTACGGTCGCGGGCCGCTTGGCGGCGCTCTACGACTATCCGCTGCTGGACACCGGGCTGCTGTATCGCGCGGTCGGGGTGGCTATTCTCGACGGCGCGGGCGATCTCGACGACCCGATCGCGGCCGAGGCCGTGGCCCGCGCGCTCGACCTGTCGGCGCTGGACCGGGCCGAGGTGCGCACCCGCGCGGCCGGCGAGGCCGCCAGTCGCTGTGCGGTGCACCCGGGGGTCCGTGCGGCCTTGCTGGATCTGCAACAGACCTTCGCCGCCCGTGAGCCGGGCTCGGTGATCGACGGCCGCGACATCGGCACGGTGATCGCGCCCCACGCGCCGGCCAAGCTCTATGTCACCGCCCGCCCCGAGGTGCGCGCCGAGCGCCGTTGGAAGCAGCTGGTGGGGCAGGGCGAGGACGTCGCCTTCGAGGATATTCTGGCCGACATTCACAAGCGCGACGCCCGCGACGGGGGGCGCAAGGACGCGCCGATGACCCAGGCTCCAGACGCCGTCTTGCTCGACACCTCGGAAATGACTATAGAGCAGGCCTTCGATGCGGCCCGCCGTATCGTCGAGGACGCGCGCGCCCGTCACCGGCTCTAGCCGGAGGGGGCAAATCCACCGCCGTCCTCGCCGCGATCAAGAACATCGCGGGCCCGCTTTCAAACCCAGTTCATCCGGAATCCCGAGAACCGTCTTTCCGGCGGCGCTCACCCAAGGGCTTCCCCCAACCTAGAGACCAAAGATCAGCATGGCTGACGATATGAGCTTCAACCCGACGCGCGACGATTTCGAAGCGCTCCTCAACGACTCCATGGGCGGCCGCGACTTCGCGGAAGGCACCGTCGTCAAGGGCAAGGTCGTCGGGATCGAAAAGGACTTCGCCATCATCGACGTCGGTCTGAAGACCGAAGGCCGCGTCCAGCTGAAGGAATTCGGCGTCGACGAGAACGGCAAGGCCACCGTGAAGACCGGCGACACCGTCGAAGTCTTCCTGGAACGCCTCGAAAACGCGATGGGCGAAGCGGTCATCAGCCGCGAGAAGGCCAAGCGCGAAGAAGCCTGGACCCGTCTGGAAGGCGTCTACGCCCGCAACGAACCCGTCATGGGCGCGATCGTCGGCCGCGTGAAGGGTGGCTTCACCGTCGACCTGGGCGGCGCCTCGGCCTTCCTGCCGGGCAGCCAAGTCGACATCCGTCCGGTCCGCGACGTCGGCCCGCTGATGGGCAAGGAACAGCCCTTCGCCATCCTGAAGATGGACCGTCCGCGCGGCAATATCGTCGTCTCGCGCCGCGCCATCCTGGAAGAAGCCCGCGCCGAGCAGCGCACCGAACTGGTGTCGCAGCTGCAAGAGGGTGAAATCCGCGAAGGCGTCGTCAAGCACATCACCGACTACGGTGCGTTCGTTGACCTGGGCGGCATCGACGGCCTGCTGCACGTCACCGACATGAGCTGGAAGCGCGTCAACCACCCGAGCCAAGTGCTCGCCGTGGGCGACACCGTGAAGGTCCAGATCGTCAAGATCAACCCGGACACCCAGCGCATCAGCCTCGGCATGAAGCAGCTGCAGTCGGATCCGTGGGACGGCGTTGAAGCCAAGTACCCGGTCGGCGCCAAGTTCACGGGCCGCATCACCAACATCACCGACTACGGCGCCTTCGTGGAGCTGGAAGCCGGCGTTGAAGGCCTGGTGCACGTCTCGGAAATGTCCTGGACCAAGAAGAACGTCCACCCCGGCAAGATCGTCTCGACCTCGCAAGAAGTCGACGTGGTCGTGCTGGACGTCGATCCGTCCAAGCGCCGCGTCTCGCTGGGCCTGAAGCAAGCCCTGGCCAACCCGTGGGAAGCCTTCCTGGAAGCGCACCCGGTCGGCTCGACCGTCGAAGGCGAAGTCAAGAACGCGACCGAATTTGGTCTGTTCGTCGGCCTCGACAACGACATCGACGGCATGGTGCACCTGTCGGACATCGACTGGAGCGTCCCGGGCGAAGAAGCCATGGCGCGCTACAAGAAGGGCGACGTGGTCAAGGCGAAGGTTCTCGACGTCGACGTCGAGAAGGAACGCATCTCGCTGGGCATCAAGCAGCTGGCTGGCGACCCGATGTCGGGCGACACCTACCGCAAGAACCAGACCGTGACCGTCACCGTCACGGAAGTCACCTCGGGCGGCATCGAAGTTCGCTTCGGCGAAGACGACGCCCCAATGACCGCCTTCATCCGCAAGTCGGACCTGTCGCGCGATCGTCAAGAGCAGCGTCCGGAGCGCTTCGCCGTGGGTGACCGCGTCGACGCTCAGATCACCAACGTGGACAAGGCCGCGCGCCGCGTCTCGCTGTCGATCAAGTCGCTGGAAATGGCCGAAGAGAAGGAAGCCATCGAGCAGTTCGGCTCGTCGGACTCCGGCGCTTCGCTGGGCGACATCCTGGGCGCGGCCCTGCGCGAGCGGGCCTCCAAGGACTAAGCTTCGTCTTCCATAGACGTTGAAGTTGGCGGCGGCTGGAGCAATCCAGCCGCCGTTTTCTTTTGCGCGAAAACCTGCCAATCCCGTTCCGAATTAACCGAACCGCGTTCGAGAATTTCACGCAACCCCTTGAAGACTCAGCCGTCGTTGGGCAAAGGTCCGCTCGCGCCTTTCTCCTCCCAGGGGCGTTCCGGGGATATCGATGATCAAGTCTGAACTCATCGCCAGGCTCGCGAATGAAAATCCGCACCTGACGCAGAAAGACGTCGAACGCGTTGTCGGCGTGATCCTGGAGCGCATGATCGGGGCCCTGGAAGACGGCGGTCGTGTCGAGCTGCGGGGCTTTGGCGCGCTTTCGGTCCGCTCGCGCCCCGCGCGCACCGGCCGCAATCCGCGCACCGGCGAGGCCGTGGATGTCCGCGCCAAGCACGTGCCGTTCTTCAAGAGCGGCAAGGAGCTGCGCGCCCGCCTGAACGCGGACGGCGACGAATAACAACAATCATGACCCGGGCTTGACCCCGGGTCGCGAACGCCTCCAGCTTCGCCCCCTCAGACGTATGGGGAGGGCTCTGTCATGAGCGTGGTCAAGGAATTCCGCGAGTTCATCGCGCGGGGCAATGTCATCGATCTGGCCGTGGGCGTGATCATCGGCGCGGCGTTCAACGGCATCGTCAAGAGCCTGGTCGATCAGGTGATCATGCCGCCGATCGGCCTGCTGACCGGCGGTCTCGATTTCTCGAAGCTGGAATGGGTGCTGCGGCCGGAGGATCCGGCGAGCGAGGCCATCGAGAAGGTGGCGATCCAGTACGGCGCCTTCATCAACACCGTGATCCAGTTCTTCATCGTCGCCACGGTGGTCTTCCTGCTGGTCAAGCTGGTCAACGAGATCCGTCGCCAGGACGCGGCCGAGCCCGCGCCGGCCGCGCCGCCGGCGCCCACGGCAGAAGAAGCCCTGCTGACCGAGATCCGGGACCTTCTGGCCAAGAAGGGCTGATCCGGGCCTTAGGCGAACATGGAAAGGCCGGCCGCTGTCGCCAGCGGCCGGCCTTTTTCGTCACCGAAGCGCGGGCGACCTACTGGCTCAGGCCGGGCGCGTCGAGGTCCAGCTTGGCGGCCGGGATCACCGTGGCGTTCGGCGCGGCCTTGGCCAGGTCCGCGCCCATGGCCTTGGCGTCGCCGGCGACGATGACGCTCATCTGGGCCGGATCAAGCTTGGCCTTGGCGAAGGCCTGGACCTGCTCTGGCGTCACCGCCTCGACCTTGGCGGCGTAGGTCTGGATCTCGGTCAGCGGCACGCCATAGACGGCGAGGTTGCCCAGGATGCCGGCCAGACCTTCCGAGGTGCCGAGGTCACGACCAAAGCCGCCCACCAGCACCGATTTGCGGGCGGCCAGCTCGCCGACCGAGGCCGGTTCGTTGCCCAGGCGGCTGAGCTCGGCCCGGGTGAGGCTGATCACCTCGCCGGCCGAGGGGTTCTTGGTCTGCACACGCGCCGAGAAGCCGCCGAACTGGCCCTGCGGCGTCAGGCTGGAGCCGGCGCCGTACGACAGGCCCCGCTTGATACGGATCTCCTGGTTGAGGCGCGAGGAGAAGCCCACGCCCAGCACGGTGTTGGCGACCACGCCCTGGTAATAGCTGGGATCGGCGCGGGTGATGGCGGGCTTGGCCAGCACCACGGCAGCCTGGCCCGTGCCCGGCAGGTCGATGACGACATTGCGCGGCTGGTAGCCGGTCGGGGCGGCCGGCGGGGCCGGCGGCGGGGTCGCGGGCTTCTTCCAGCCGCCGAACGCCTTTTCCGCCAGGGCGAAGCCGGCTTCGGGCGACAGGTTACCGGTGACAATCAGCACGGCGTTGTCCGGGCGCCAGTAGGCGGCGTGAGTCTTGGCCAGGTCCTCGCGCTTGATCTTCGGCAGCGAGCCCGGCGTGCCGCCCGCGACATGGCCATAGGCCGAGCCGGCGTAGAGCACGGGGCTGGTGGCGAAGCTGGCTAGGCTGCCGGGGCGCTGGTAGGCGACCGACAGGCCGTCCAGGGTCTCGGCGCGGACGCGATCCAGCTCCTCGGCCTTGAAGGCGGGGTTCTGAGCGACGTCGGCCATGATCGCCATGGCGGGGCCAGCGTTGTTGGCCGTCACGCTGAGGGTCAGAGACGCGGCTTCCCAGCCCGAACCGGCCGACAGATTGGCCCCCAGGGCTTCGGTCTCGCGCGCGACCTGCGTCGCCGAGCGGGTGGCGGTGCCTTCGGTCAGCAGCTCCGAGGTCAGGCTCGAGGTGCCGGCCAGGCCGGCGGGATCGGAACTGGCGCCGCCCTTGACGGTGAGGGTCGAGGTGATCAGCGGCAGCTCGCTGGACTTGGCGACGATGACCCGCAGGCCGTTGGCCAGGGTCTTCTCGGCCGGGGTCGGCAGCACGGCCGCGATCGGCGCGGCGACCGCCGGAATCTTCTCGCGCTCGGCCTCCGGCGCCAGGGTGGTGATCGGGCCGTCGTACTTGACCGAGGCCACCTTGGGGATCGGCGGCGTGACGTCCTTTTCGCCCGCCGGACGGTCCTTTTCAGGCAGATAGTTGATCACCGTCCGGCGATCATCGGCCAGATACTGGCGGGCGACGCGCTGGATGTCGGCGGCGCTCACCGCCTGCAGCTTGGCGAGGCTAGAATTGGCGGCGGCGGCGTCGCCCTCGGTCTGCAGGGCGTAGCCGATGGCGAAGCCGCG
Source organism: Caulobacter vibrioides (assembly GCF_002310375.3). Taxonomy (GTDB): domain Bacteria; phylum Pseudomonadota; class Alphaproteobacteria; order Caulobacterales; family Caulobacteraceae; genus Caulobacter; species Caulobacter vibrioides_D. The sequence goes on along the minus strand of NZ_CP023315.3, from coordinate 3,966,281 downwards.
ACCATCGATCTCCTCGCGGCGACGCACGGCGTCGGCCAGCAGGCCGGCCTTGGCCTCGGCCAGTTCGGCCGGGGTCACCAGACCATCGCGGACGCGAGCGACCTGGGCGCGCAGGGCGGCTTCGCCCTGGGCCACCGTCTTGCCGCCGGCCATGATGGCGCCGACATAGAACAGGCCCGGCTGGGCGTTGTTCGGGGCCGACGAGAACACCGACTGGGCGATCTTCTGGTCATAGACCAGGCTGTCATAGAGGCGCGAGGACTTGCCGGCGGTCAGGATCGCGTCCAGCACCGCCAGGGCGGGCGCGTCCTTGTCGGCGGCGGCCGGGGCCAGCCAGGTGATGGCCAGGGCCGGCAGCGGCACATTGGGGCCATAGGTGTTGACGGTCTTGGGGCCGGTGCGGGCGGGCTCGACCGCCGTGACCTTGGGGATCGTTCCGCCGGGCGTGCTCAGCGACCCGAAGTACTTGTCGATCATCGCGTCCAGCTTGGCCTGGTCGAAGTTTCCGACGACGATCAACGAGGCGTTGTCCGGGCGATAATAGGTGCGGTGGAAGGCGCGCACGTCATCGACGGTGGCCGCGTCCAACTCTTCGATCGAGCCGATGCCCGGGCGCTGATAGGGGTGCGCCGCGAAGGACTGCTGCGGGATCGACAGGGCGAAGAAGCGGCCATAGGGGTCGGCCAGGACCCGCTGGCGCAGCTCTTCCTTCACGACATCGCGCTCGGAGGCGAACACCGTCTCGTCGATGACCAGCGACTTCAGGCGATCGGCCTCGGCCCAGATCAGACGCTCCAGGTGATTGGCCGGCACCACTTCGTAGTAGTTGGTGAAGTCATCCCAGGTGGAGGCGTTGTTGAAGCCGCCGACGTCCTCGGTCAGGCGGTCCACCGTCTCGTTGGGCATGTTGCGCGTGGCCTTGAACATCAGGTGCTCAAAGAGGTGCGCAAAGCCCGAGCGCCCTTGCGGGTCGTCCTTGGAGCCGACGCCGTACCAGACCTGGACCGAGACGTTGGGCGTGGACGTGTCGCGCGAGGTGAACACCTTCATGCCGTTGGCCAGCACGCGCTGCTGGTAGGCGATCGGCGGGACGGCGATCGTGGCGGTTGCGGCGGGCTGCGCCTGGGCCGGGGCGGCCAGAGCGAGCGGCGACAAAGCCGTGGTGGACAGGGCCGCGGCCACGAGGGCCAGCTTGGCGGTGCGGATCATGCGCGAGAGTCTCCTGAACGTTTGCGCGGGACCCTAGCACCGCCGGTTCGCCGGGAAACCTTACCGAGAGTTCATGTAGGGGCGGGATTAGTCGATCAGAAAGCGCGCCCGTTGCGCCGGCGTCGGGATCCGGCACTGGTCGTCCTTGCCGAAGATCCGGTAGCGGTTCGCCGCGACCCAGTCATAGATCCGGTCGGTCAGGCCGCGCGGCAGGCGATCGATCCAGGCCAGCTGACGCCACGGCGTGGGAAGCCGCCGCAGCAAGGCGGCGACGGCCTGCGTCTTGCGCAGCGGCTGACCGTGATCGAGGAACAGGAAGCTCTCCGGCGCGTCGGGGTCGAGGCCGTGGGCGATCGCCAGCCGCCGACCAACCGGCGACTGGATGGCGGCAAAGCGGATCACTCCGTGACGATCCAGCCTGAGCACCGTCCGCACCACCCCGTCGCAGAGGTGGCAGACGCTGTCGAACAGCATCACCGCGTCGGGCTTATCGGGGTCTGGGGTAGTCATCCGCCTTCGCACTCTCGCCGCAAAGCCGCCAGCGACTGCGGCACGGTCCGGCGCATCAGGCTCGAGACCAAGCCGGCCGGCGCCGCGTAGGGCGCGGTGGCCCAGAGGTCGTAGGTCACCCGCGTGCGCGTCCCGCCCTCAAGAGGCTCCAGCCGCCAGAAGCCGTCGCAGGCGCGGATATCGCCCCCGATACAGGTGAAGCGGATTTCCCGATCCGGCTGCAGCGACAGGCGAGACCGCGACTGCAGGGCAGGCAGGAAAAAGCCCCACTTGACGGTGTGCTCGCGCACCTCAGAGCCATCGGCGGCGCGAGACACCACCCGGCAGCGCTTGACCCCCGGGCTCATCCGCGCGGCGCGGCCGCAATCCAGGATGACTCCGAACACCACGGACGGCGGCGCGGCGATCTCGATGCTGGCCCGCACCACCGCGCGGCCCTGCTCATCCGCATGCGCCTCGACCTGGACGGACCCATCCTTGACGGCCCACTCCGAGGCCGCGCGCGCAGGGGCGGCGACGCCGATAGCCAGTAGGAAGGGGAGGATCCAGCGCATGACGCGTAAGCTAACGCGCCGATGCGACGTTCGTCAGGCCCCCGCGCGGTTCTTCACCAGATCATCGACCACCGACGGATCGGCGAGGGTCGAGGTGTCGCCCAGGCTCCCGAGCTCGTTCTCGGCGATCTTGCGCAGGATGCGGCGCATGATCTTGCCCGAGCGGGTCTTGGGCAGGCCCGGGGCCCACTGGATGACGTCCGGCGCGGCGAAGGGGCCGATCTCGTGGCGGACCCACAGGATCAGGTCCTTGCGAAGCTGTTCGCTGGCCTCGACGCCGGCCTTCAGGGTCACATAGGCGTAGACGCCCTGGCCCTTGATGTCGTGCGGATAGCCGACCACGGCGGCCTCGGCGACGGTCTCGTGGGCCACGAGGGCGCTCTCGATCTCGGCGGTGCCCAGGCGGTGGCCCGAGACGTTGATCACGTCGTCCACCCGGCCGGTGATCCAGTAGTAGCCATCGGCGTCGCGACGGCAGCCGTCGCCGGTGAAGTACTTGCCGGGATAGGTCGAGAAATAGGTCTCGAAGAACCGCTGGTGATCGCCATAGACGGTCCGCATCTGGCCCGGCCAGCTGTCGGTGATCACAAGGTTGCCCTCGGTGGCGCCGTCCAGGACCTGGCCCTCGGCGTCCACGAGCTGCGGCTTGACGCCCGGCAGCGGCTTGGAGGCCGAGCCCGGCTTCAGGGCGGTGGCGCCAGGCAGCGGGGTGATCAGCATGCCGCCGGTCTCGGTCTGCCACCAGGTGTCGACGATCGGCAGCTTCTCCTTGCCGACCACGCGGTGGTACCAGAGCCAGGCCTCCGGATTGATCGGCTCGCCGACACTGCCGAGGATGCGCAAGGACGACAGATCGTTCTTCGTCACATGCGCGTCGCCTTCGCGCATCAGGGCGCGCAGGGCGGTGGGGGCGGTGTAGAAGATCGACACCTGGTGCTTGTCGATCACCTCCCAGAACCGGCTGGGGGTGGGATAGTTGGGCACGCCCTCGAAGATCAGGCTGGTCCCGCCATTGGCCAGGGGGCCGTAGACGACGTAGCTGTGGCCCGTGACCCAGCCGACGTCGGCGGTGCACCAGAACACCTCGCCTGGCTTGTAGTCGAACACCGCCCAGAAGGTCCACGACGCCCAGGCCAGATAGCCGCCCGTCGTGTGCAGCACGCCCTTGGGTTTGCCCGTCGAGCCCGAGGTGTAGAGGATGAACAGCGGGTCCTCGGCGTTCATCGGCTCGGGCGGGCAGTCGGCCGACACGGTGTCGCGGACGTCCTGCCAGACGATGTCGCGGCCCGCCTTCAGCGGCACGTCAGCGCCGGTCCAGCGGATCATCAGCACCTTGCCGACCCATGGGCAGTGGGTCAGCGCCTCATCGATATTGGCCTTCAGAGGCACGCGCCGTCCGCCGCGGCGGCCTTCGTCGGCGGTGATCACGAAGTGCGAGGCGCAGTCCTGGATGCGGCCGGCGATGCTCTCGGGCGAGAAGCCGCCGAACACCACCGAATGCACCGCACCGATGCGCGCGCAGGCCAGCATGGCCACGGCCGCCAGCGGCACCATCGGCAGATAGATCGTGACCCGGTCGCCCTTCTCAACGCCCTGCGCCTTGAGGACGTTAGCCATGCGGCAAACCTCCTCGTGCAGCTGGCCGTAGGTGAGGGTGTCGGAGGTTCCAGGCTCGTCGCCCTCGAACACCAGCGCCACGTCGTCTTTCTTGGCCGGCAGGTGGCGATCGATACAGTTGGCCGAGACGTTGAGAACGCCGTCCTCGTACCAGCGGATGCGGAAGTCGTCCTTGGCGTAGGAGACGTCCTTGATCCTGGTGGGGGCCTTAATCCAGTCGAGGCGCGCGGCGATGTCGCGCCAATGACCGTCCGGATCGGCTTCGACGCGGGCTAGCGCCGCGTCATAGGCGGCCGCGTCGATATGGGCGGCTCGCGCCAGTTCTTCAGGAACCGGAAAAACCTGTCCGTCGCTCACCACCGCACTCCCTTATCTCGTTGGCCGTTGGCATAGGCGATGCGCCTTCCTCGGCGCAAGAAGACCAATCGGCTTTCTGATCCGGGCAAGATGACGACCTTGCGCGGGCGGCGTAAAGCTAACGCGTCGCCCTTGTCCGGAGTTTTTCATGCTGCTCGCCCTATCCACCTGGTCCGAGATCGAAACGCGCCTGAAGACCAGCACGAGCGTGGTGGTGCCGATCGGGTCGAACGAGCAGCATGGGCCGACGGGCCTCCTGGGCACCGACTGGCTGTGCCCCGAGATCATCGCCCACGAGGCCAGCAAGCGCGCGGGCGACAAGGTGCTGGTGGCGCCGACCTTCAACATCGGCATGGCCCAGCATCACCTGGCGTTTCCGGGCACCATCTTCCTGCGGCCCTCGACCTTCATCGCCGCGATCGGCGACTGGGTGCGGTCGCTGAGCGCCCACGGCTTTACCCGCATCTATTTCCTGAACGGCCACGGCGGCAATGTGGCCTCGATCGAGGCGGCGTTCTCGGAGATCTACGCCGACTACAGCTTCCGCCAGCAGCGCGCGCCCTTCGCCCTGAAGCTGAAGAACTGGTGGGACCTGGCGGGCGTCAACGCCTTGGCCAATCGCCAGTTTCCGACGGGCCATGGCAGCCACGCCACCCCGTCCGAGATCGCGGTGACCCAGTGGGCCTATCCGGAGACGATCAAGACGGCGGCCTATTCGCCCCAGATCGCGCCCACGGGGCCGATCCGCGAAGCGCTGGATTTCCGCGCCCGCTACGCCGACGGCCGCATGGGCTCCGACCCGGCCCAGGCGACGCCCGAGAAGGGCGGCGAGCTGGTCAACCTGGCGGCCAACGCCCTGATCGAGGACCTGGCGGCGTTCGCGGCGGAGACGGTTCCGGCCTGATTTCTCAAGATCCAAAACAACGTGTCATCCCGGCCGGACCCCGGCGAAAGCCGGGGGGAGAGCCGGGACCCAGGGGTGACGAAACGCAATGCGCGCCGCCCCTGGGTCCCGGATAGCCTCTGCGAGGCTTCCGGGATGACGTTGAGATTTTGCCTTTGAGGGTTGGCGGCCCCTCAGGCCTCCACCACCCGCCGCGCCAGCGCCGGCTGGCCGTGGCGGGCGGCCATCACCTCGCCGATCACCGCGACCGCCACCTCGAACGGCGCCTTGCCGCCGAGATCGAGGCCGATCGGAGCGCGCAGCTTGGCCAGTTCGCGCTCGCCAAGACCCGCCGCGCGGAGGCGCGCGATCCGCTCAGGCAGGCGTCGCCGCGCGCCCAGCAGGCCGACATAGGGCGCGGGCGAGGGCAGGGCGGTCATGAGTGCGGTATGATCCTGCTCCAGGTCGTGACCGCACACCGCCACGGAGGTCCAGGCGTCCAGCCTGATGGCGGCGAGGGCGCCCTCCAGCGGTTCGCGGTGGTAGGCCACGCCCGCCAGGGGCGGCGGCGCGGCCGGACCCTTGGGGCGCAGCAGGAACGTCTCGTGGCCCGACTGCGCCGCGAGACTGGCGATGGCCAGGGCGGTCGGATCACCGCCGATCACCACCAGGCGCGGGACGGGGTCATAGGCGCGTTCGAACGCGCCGGCCCAGGGGACCTGAGGCTCCTCGGCGCAGAGGCGGCGCGCGCCGTCGCTGACCCAGAAGGCGGGCAGGCGCGCGGCGGCGAGATCCAGAAGGGTTCGGGCCGCCATGTCGTCGGGGGCGATCCGCTCGACGAGGATTTCGATCCGCGCGCCGCACAGAAGGCGGATGTCCGGCCAGGGGCTACCCTCGCCATAGACCAGCCGGCGGGCAATCCCGTCCTCCAGGCAGGCGCGGGCATGAACCTCGACGTCGGCCTCGATACAGCCGCCGGACAGGAAACCCGAGATGAGTCCGTCGCCGAACACCATCTGCGCGCCGACCGGGCGCGGTCCGCCGCCCCCCAACGCGACGATCGTCGCCAGGGCCGCAGGACCTTTCAAAAGCGCCTGGGCCAAGGCCGGGCGGGCGTCTTCGGCCAGGCCATGCATCGGCCACGGGGCGTCAGAATGGATCATCGTCATCATCGCGACTTTAACCCCTCGGCAAGGTTCCAGAAACCGGATGTTCAAACCTTGGCGCGTAGCCTCCCGATCTGTTGGTGAGTTTCGCGCACGGATGGCGATGTCCATTTCGGTCTCAAAACTGGGTCTGGCGGCCGCTCAATTCGGCCTCGACGGCGGGAGCTCGTCCGCGCCGCGCGGTCGCACGCCCGAAGCCGAAGCGCGCGATATCCTGAACATCGCCGCCCGCGCCAAACTGTCGGTGCTGGACGCCTCGGGTCTGTTTGGCCGCGCTGAGACCCTGTTGGGCGACCTCATCCCGCGCCCCGTTCCGTTCCGCGTCACGATCTCGACCGCCCGCGCCGACCGCGGCCCCGACTTTGTCGAGGCCGAGGCCCGCGCCGCCCTGCGCCGAATCGGCGTCGAACGCGCCGACGCCATCGTCGTTCATTCGCCCGCTGAGCTGTTCGGTCCGCATGGCGCGGCGCTCTGGGAGCGTCTGCAGCGCCTGAAGGACCAGGGTCTGTTCGCCAAGGTCGGCGTCTCGGCCCACGCCTCGGACGATCCGGTGGGCGTGGCCCGGCGCTTCAAGCCCGACATCCTTCAGGCCCCGGCCTCGCTGCTCGATCAGCGCCTGCTGGCCGATGGCTCGCTGCAACGCATCGCCGGCATGGGGATCGAGGTGCATCTGCGCTCGATCTTCCTCAATGGTCTTTTGTTCCTGCCGCCCGATCGCGTGCCCGCCCAGCTCAAGGGCGCTTCGGGTCGTCTGTCGCGCGTGCGCCGGATGATCGCCGAGGGCCGCTCGGACCCGCTGCAGGCCGCCCTGGGCTTTGCGCTGTCGCGTCCCGAGGGGTCGGCCGTTCTGGTCGGCGTCAACTCGGCCGCCGAGCTGTCGGCGGTGGTGGCGGCCGCCTCGAGCCCGCCGCCGGACCTCGACTGGGACGACATGGCGATCGACGATCCGGTCGCGCTCGATCCGCGACGTTGGGTCGCCTAACACCCTCCTAGAATCACTCTGGACAATAGGCTGCATGGGACGGCGCGCGCCTGGGCGCAGCGTCGTTCAGCGCGCGTTAAGCGTGCCTGTTAAGCTTGCATAAGTTTCTGATTCATCGGGGTTTTATTCTTCTGGCCTAGGTTGGTTTCAACCCACGGAGACGCGTCATGATCCTCGCCGTCCTGCAAGCCCGCATGGGCTCGTCCCGCCTGCCGGGCAAGTCGATGGCCACGCTGCAGGGCGAACCGATGATCGTACGTCAGCTGGAGCGCCTGCGGGGCGCGCGACGTCTGTCCAAGATCATTGTGGCCACCAGCCAAGGTGAGGCCGATGACGCCCTTGCCGGCTTCCTTGTCGCGCGCGGCCATACCGTCCATCGCGGCGCCGGGGCCGATATCCTGGCGCGGATTGCGCGATGCGCAGAGGCCATCAGCGCCGTCAGCCACGTCGTCCGCCTGAAGGGCGACGCGCCGTTCATGGATCCCGGCGTGGTCGATGACGCCGTCCAAATGGCGCTGACCAGCGGCGCGGACTACACCTCCAACCGCGTCCAACGCACCTATCCGGCCGGTCTCGAGGTCGAGGTCATCAAGGCGAGCGTCCTGCGTCAGGCCGCCGCCGAGGAGCGCGACCCGGCCGCGCGCATCTCGCCCACCGCCGCCATTCGCAACCAGCCGGAACGCTGGCGCCAGGCCCATCTACGCGCCGCCCGCGACTGCTCGCGGCTGGACTGGCGGGTCAAGACCGCGGCCGACCTGGCCTTCGCGCGGTCGGTCTATGACGCGCTCTATCCTGGTGATCCCGATTTCCGCATGCGCGACGTGCTCGATCTCCTCGAGAACCGCCAGGACATCGCCCGCTTCGCCGCCTGACTTTTTGTAAGCGTCAGTTCCTCTCCCAAAAACTCAAAGGGCGCCGTGCGGATCTCGCACGGCGCCCTTCTTCTGTCCGATGATCGGAGCCCTTACTTCCAGGCGCCGTAAGGATCGATCGAGGTCTTGCCCAGCGCCTCGGCCACGGCCGGGTGGGTCAGCTCGCCGTTCAGGACGTTGAGACCCCGGGCCAGGTGAACATTGGCCTTCAGGGCGTCCAGGCCCTTGTCGGCCAGGGCCAGGCCGAAGGGCAGGGTGGCGTTGCCTAGGGCTTCAGACGAGGTGCGCGGCGCCGCGCCCGGCATGTTGGCCACGCAGTAGTGGACGACGCCGTCGACCGTGTAGGTCGGCTCGGCGTGGGTGGTCGGCTTGCTGGTTTCGAAGCAGCCGCCCTGGTCGATCGAGACGTCGACCAGCACCGAGCCCGGCTTCATCTGCTTGAGGTGCTCGCGACGCACCAGCTTGGGCGCGGCGGCGCCGGCGGTCAGCACCGCGCCGATGATGACGTCGGCTTTGAGGATCTCTTCCTCCACAGCCCCGAAGGTCGAGTAGCGGGTCAGAATCCGGCCTTGATAAAGATCGTCCAGCTCGCGCATGCGCGGGATCGAGCGTTCCAGAACCACGACCTCGGCGCCGAGGCCCGCGGCCATACGCGCGGCGTTGCTGCCGACCACGCCGCCGCCCAGCACGGCCACGCGCGCCGGCGGCACGCCGGGCACGCCGCTGAGCAGCAGGCCCATGCCGCCATTGTGCTTGAGCAGGGTCTCGGCCGCCGAGAACACGGCGATGCGGCCGGCCACTTCCGACATCGGCGCCAGCAGGGGCAGGCCGCCCTTGGCGTCGGTCACGGTTTCATAGGCGATGGCCGCGCAGCCGCTCTTGAGCAGGCCTTCGGTCTGGGCCGGATCGGGCGCCAGGTGCAGGTAGGTGAAGAGGATGTGGCGCGGCTCGAGCTTTTCCCACTCGACCTTCTGCGGTTCCTTGACCTTCACGATCATGTCCGCGCCGGTGAATACCGCGTCGGCGTCGGCGACGATGCTCGCGCCTGCCTTGACGTAGACGTCGTCGGCGTAGCCGGCGCCGAGGCCCGCGCCCGACTGTACGATGACGGTATGGCCGTGGCCGACATATTCACGGACGGCGGTGGGAGTAAGTCCGACCCGGTGTTCGCCCGGTTTGATCTCGGAAGGGACGCCAACGCGCATGATGTTTCCTCCAAAAGCGCTTTGAGGTCGATCATGCGCCTCTTTCTTCGCAACTTTCTTGGTGATTTCGATCCCTATGGGCGCCTTGATGCAGGAATCCTGCGTGTTATGGTCCAGACATGAAGAAAGCCGCCGTAGAACTGGATAGTTTCGACCGGAAGCTCCTCACGGCGCTGCAGCGACGGGGCCGCGCCAGCTATGTCGAGCTGGGCGAGGCGGTCAGCCTGTCGGAATCGGCCTGCCTGCGTCGCGTCCGGGCGCTGGAGGAGCAGGGCGTCATCAGCCGCTACGCCGCCGTGATCGACGAACGGGCCGTGGGCCTGCCGCTCAGCGTGTTCGTCACCGTGACCTTGTCGTCTCAGGCCGAGAGCGCGCTCAGCGCCTTCGAGAAGGCCATCGCCAATGTGCGCGAGGTGGCCGAGTGCTACCTCATGACCGGCGGCTCGGACTATCTGCTTCGGCTGGTGGTGCGGGACGTCGATGATCTGGAGCGGGTCCACGCTCAGGAACTGACGAGGATCCCCGGCGTCGTGCGGGTCAGCTCCAGCATCGCCATGCGCACCGTGGTCAAACGTGTCGAATTGCCGCTGTAGGGATCGGTTAACCTTGTCTTGAGCCGTCGTCGCCTATCGTCCCGGTGACTTCTAACCGCGTCGGGGGACGAGATGGTTTCGAGACGGCTGCTCTTGGGGGCGCTGGCCGGTATGGCCGCGCCCGCTCTGGCCTTCGCCGAGGGCGACGGGCATGCGCCCAACGTGCTGACCAAGAAGGGCCGGCGCACCGCCACCGCCCTCAAGCATCAGGCCAGCGACAAGGCCGCGCTCAACAAGGCCATGGCCACCGTCAAGCCGATGGAGCCCGATCCCGCCCACGCGCCCGAAGCCCATGCGCCGCCGCAGGAGGTCTCGCCCGACGAAGCCATGGGCCGCCTCAAGCACGGCAACGGCATCTTCGCCCGCGGCGGGGCCAATCTGATGCTGCCCAGCCTGGCGCGGATCAACGATCTGTCCAAGGGGCAGAAGCCGTTCGCGATCATCGTCGGCTGCTCCGACAGCCGTGTGCCGCCCGAACTGGTGTTCAACTGTAATCTCGGGGAACTGTTCGTGGTCCGGGTCGCCGGCTCCACCGTCAGCCGCGAAGGGCTGGGTTCGATCATCTATGCGGTCGAGCACCTGGGCGCTCCGTTGATCGTGGTTCTAGGCCACACCAAGTGCGGCGCGGTCGGCGCCGCCGTCGACGTCGCCACCAAGCACGCGCACCTGCACGGCGCGCTGCACGAGATGGTGCTGCCCATCCTGCCCGCCGTCGTGGCGGCCGAGGAGAAGCATCCGGCCGACCTGCAGGACGCCGCCATCCGCCAGAACGTCCGCGACGTCGCGGGCCGGCTGAAGGTGGCTGACGGCATTCTGGCCGAGAAGCTGGAAGCGGGACGTTTGAAGGTCGTGTCGGCCTGCTACGACCTGGCCACCGGCCTCGTCGCCTTCGACGCCTGACATCGTCATCGGACCGCCGTTGACCCTCGTCGCCGCTTAGGCTCAAGTCCCCCCGGGGCTGAGCCGAAGGGGAATGACGATGTCGACGGACGAGACGCCGCCGGAAGGTGGCCGTGACTTCCGCGCGGCTCTGAAGGCTCGTTGGGGCGCCGCGCGCGACGCGGTCGCCAAACGCTGGCCGGACGCCTTGAAAGGCCCCGTCGCCCTGGCCCTGGCCGGGGCGTTGGTCGTCGGCTTCGGCGGCGGTTTCGCCGTGGGCAAGGGCGGTCACTTCTTCGGCGGCGGCAAGCCGGCCGGGGCGGAGTCGGTGAAGGGCGAGGCCTGGTCGCTGTTTGGCAAGCCGCGCGGCGCCAACGCGCCCCGTCGCGGCATCCCCAAGCCCGAAGGCTTCGCCGTCTGGCAGACGCGCGTCGACAGCAGCGGTCCCGATCCGCTGGCCTGTATCCGCATGAGCCAGGATCTGGATCCGTCCAAGGCCTATGCCGACTTCGTGCTGGTTTCGCCGGACATCGGCCGCCAGCCGTCGGTCCGGGTGAAGGGCGACGAGCTGTGCCTGGGCGGCGTCGGCTTCACCGACCATCGCATCACCCTGCTCAAGGGCCTGCCCGCCAAGGGCGGCGAGACCCTGGAGGCCAACGCCGACGTCGACTTCACCTTCGGCGAGAAGCCCCCCTATGTCGGCTTCGCCGGCGACGGTGTGATCCTGCCGCGTGAAGAGTCCGACGGCGTCGCCATCGAGACGATCAACGTCCAGGCCCTGGCCATCGAGGTCTGGCGCGTGCCGGACCGCAACCTGGTGCGCAAGTCGATCAGCGCGCCCGAACCCACCGGTGAGGGCGACTGGGCCGGCGACTATGGCGAGGATTCCGTCGGCGATGACGGCCGCCAGGTCTGGAAGGGCACGGTCCAGGTCACCGGCGGCGCGACCGGCCAGAAGGCGACTACCGTCTTCCCGCTGGGCGCGGTGCTCAAGGACATGAAGGCCGGGGCCTTTGTCATCAAGGCGCGTGACGCCTCGGGCGGCCGCGAGGCCGAGGACGGCGACAACAACCCCGCCCAGGCCCGCCGCTGGATCGTGTTCACCGACATGGCCATGCTGGCCTATGATGGCTCCGAAAGCCTGGACGTGGTCGTCCGCTCGCTGAAGAGCGCCAAGACGATGTCGGGCGTGCGCGTGGCCCTGGTGGCCGCCGACGGCGAGTCGCTGGCCGAGGCCCAGAGCGACGCCGACGGCCGCGTACGGTTCCTGCGCCCGTTGCTCAAGGGCCAGGGGGCCGAGCGCGCCAAGATGGTCATGGCCTATGGCGCTCAGGGCGATCTGGCCGTGCTGGATCTGGACCGCTCGCCGGTGGACCTGTCCAAGCAGGGCGTGGGCGGTCGCACCGAGGGCGGCGTCGACGGTCGCAGCGTGGCGGCCGACATCGACGGCTATCTCTACGCCGACCGAGGCATCTATCGTCCGGGTGAGACGGTCCACCTGACGGCGATGATCCGTGACCGGATGGCCAAGGCGGTCAACGACCGCAAGGGCGAGATCATCGTCAAGCGCCCCTCGGGCGTCGAGTTCCGCCGCTATCCGTTCAGCCAGGCCAATGCGGGCGTCGCCCTGGCCGACATCGCCCTGCCGCGCTCGGCGCCGCGCGGGCGCTGGATGGCCGAGCTGCATGTCGAGGGCATCGAAGACGCGACGGGCGCCTTGAGCTTCTCAGTCGAGGACTTTGCGCCCCAGCGCCTGGCCGTCACGGCCACGGGCCAGGAGGCCACGCCGCTGGGCGCGGGCGACACCCGCAAGGTCGATGTTTCGGCGCGCTTCCTCTACGGCGCGCCGGGCGCGGGCCTGCAGACGCAAGGCGAGGCCCGCCTGCGCGCCGACACCGACCCCTTCCCAGCCTACAAGGGCTTTGAGTGGGGCGACCAGGGCAAGCCGTTCGAGGAGAAGTATCTCGACCTCGGCTCGACGGTGACCGACGGCGAGGGCCGCGCGATCCTGTCGGTGGGAACCGGCGATGTGGGCGACACCGCTCAGCCGCTGGTGGCCTCGGTCACCGCCTCGGTGTTCGAGCCAGGCGGCCGTCCGGTCCGCGAGGGGCTGGACCTGAAGGTGCGCCCCAAGGCCGTCTATTACGGCGTCAAGGTCGAGCAGGGCGAGGCGGGCCAGGGCGATCCGCCCGTCAGCCTCGACCTCATCGCGGTCAACGCCGCCGGCCAGCGCATCGGCGCCACCGCGACCTACGCCCTGGTGGCCGAGCGCTGGGACTATGACTGGTTCCAGCAGAACGGCCGATGGCAGTGGCGGCGCAGCAGCCGCGACGCGATCGTGGCCAAGGCTCAGGTGAACATCGGTGCGGGTCAGCCCGCCAAGATCACTCGCCGTCTGGGCTGGGGCGACTATCGCCTCGAGGTCGAAGGGGCCGATGGGGCCAAGACCGTCACCCGCTTCTCGGCGGGCTGGGGCGCGCCGGCCCGTGAGGGCGAGGCGCCGGACGTCGTCCGCGTCACCGCCGGAACCAAGACCTATGCGCAGGGCGACACCGTCGAGATCACCCTGAAGCCGCCCTATGCCGGCGAAGCCCAGATCGCGGTCGCCACCGATCGCCTGATCGACCTGAAGACCGTCAGCGTCGGCGAGAACGGGACGACCGTGCGCCTGAAGACCTCGGCCGCCTGGGGCGGCGGGGCCTATGTGATGGTCAGCGTCATCCAGCCGCGCGATCCGGTCGCCTCGCCCAAGCCGCGTCGGGCGTTGGGCCTGGTCTATGTCCCGATCGACCCCAAGGGCCGCAAGCTGACGGTCGATCTGGGCACGCCCAGCAAGATCGACAGCAAGGCGCCGGTCGAGATCCCGGTGAAGGTGTCGGGCATGGGCCTTGGCCAGAAGGCGCGCATCACCATCGCGGCGGTGGACGAGGGCATCCTGCGCCTGACTCACCAGGAAAGCCCGGACCCGGTGAAGTGGTACTTCGGCAAGCGGGCCCTGACCCTGAACTATCGCGACGACTACGGCCGCCTGCTCGACCCGAACATGGGCGCCCCGGCCAATGTCAATTTCGGCGGCGATGAGATCGGCGGCGAGGGCCTGACCACCACGCCGATCAAGACCGTGGCCCTATGGTCGGGCGTCGTGGAGACCGACCTGGACGGCAAGGCTGTGGTCAAGCTGCCGGCCGCCGACTTCAACGGCGAACTGCGCATCCAGGCGGTGGCCTGGACCGACACCGCCGTTGGCTCGGCGTCCAAGCCCCTGACCGTACGCCAGCCGGTGGTGGCGGACCTGAACCTGCCGCGCTTCCTGGCGCCGGGCGACCAGGCCTACGCCACGCTGGAGCTGCACAATGTGGAGGGCAAGCCCGGCGCCTACACCGCCGAGGCCTTCTCGGTGGGCGGTCTGAAGGTCGCCTTCAAGAAGGTGTTCCAGCTGATCCTGGGCCAGCGCATCGCCGAGAAGATCCCGTTCCTGGCCCCCGACGTCACGGGCGTGGGCAAGATCGGCTTCAAGGTGTCGGGCCCGGGCTTTGCGACCCAGAAGGACTATCCGATCCAGACGCGTCTGGGCTGGGGCGACATCGTGCGCACCACCACCGAGCCGCAGAAGCCGGGCGAGGCCTTTACGCCCTCGTACCCGCTGCTGGCGGGCTTGGCGGCGGGCGATGTGACGATGCAGGTCAGCTATTCGCCGATCCGGGGCTTTGACCCCTCGGCGATCGCGGTGGCGCTGCAGCGCTATCCGTATGGCTGCACCGAGCAGCTGGTCTCGACGGCCTATCCGCTGCTGTACGCCCAGACCTTCTCGAACGATCCCAAGCTCAAGCGCACCCCGGCCGCCCTCGCGGGCGCGGTGGGCAAGCTCTTGGACCGCCAGACCCTGGACGGCGCCTTTGGCCTGTGGCGGGTGGGCGATGGCGAGGCCGACCCGTGGCTGGGCGCCTATGTCGTCGACTTCCTGCTGGAGGCCAAGGCGCAGGGCGTGGCCGTGCCGGACGCGGCCATCGACAAGGCCGTGAACGCCATGCGCCAGGTCAGCCGACCCGAAGGCTGGGCCTCGGTCGCCTACCGCATGGAGTATCCGGGCTGGTGGGCCAGCAACGAGGACGCCTCCAAGGAGGCGACTGAGCGCATGCGTCGTCGCGCCAGCGCCTACGCCCTCTATGTGATGGCCAAGGCCGGCAAGGGGGATCTTGCCCGCCTGCGCTGGTGGCACGACGTGCAGATGAAGGACGAGAACCAGCCGATCGCCAAGGCCTATGTCGCCGCGGGCCTGGCCCGCATGGGCGACAACGCCCGCGCCCGCTCGGCCATGCGCCAGGCGGTCGGGTCGCTGGGCTATCGCGACGAGATGGACTGGTACCAGTCCACCCTGCGCGACACCGCCGTGCTGACGGCGCTGGCCGCCGAGTCCGGCATGATGGACGTGGCGCGCCAGATGCAGGGACGGCTGGAGAACTCGGTCAAGGATCCCGACGCCCTCAACACCCAGGAGCAGGCGGCGCTGCTGCACGCGGCCAACGCCCTGATCAAGGCGTCGGGCCCGATCTCGATCCAGGCCACCGGCGCCAACCCGCTGCCGCCCGCCGGCGGCGCGCCCCGCTGGGCGGTGGGCAAGCTGGCCGACGCCCGCTTCGTCAACACCGGCAAGGGCGTGCTGTGGCGGACGGTCAGCGTGCGCGGCACGCCGGTCACGGCTCCGCCGGCCACCGCCAGCGGCTTGTCGGTGGGCAAGCGTCTGCTGTCGATGGGCGGTGCGGCGATCGATCCGGCGACCATCCGCCAGGGTGACCGGATCATCGTTCTGGTCTCCGGCCGCTCGATGCAGGAGCGCTCGGTGGCCCTGGTGGTCGATGACGCCCTGCCGGCCGGGTTCGAGATCGAGACCACCTTGGGCGCCGACGACGCTCAGAACGGTCCGTTCAAGTTCCTGGGCGAGCTGACAGCCGCCGACGTGCAGGAAAGCCGCGACGATCGCTTCATCGCGGCCCTGGACCTGGAGGGGAACAAGCCCTTCGCCCTGGCCTATGTGGCGCGGGCGGTGACGCCGGGCTCGTTCTTCCTGCCGGGCGCGGTGGCCAAGGACATGTACCGCCCGGCGGTCGTGGCCCGCTCGGACGCCTCGCGCGCGACCATCGCGCCGGGGCAGTGAGGGCCTGGTGCGACCTGAAACACCGTGTCATCCCGGACGACCCGCAGGGTCGATCCGGGACCCAGGGGCCAAGCGCATTGCGGCGACCCCTGGGTCCCGGCTCTCCCCCCGGCTCAAGGCCGGGGTCCGGCCGGGATGACACGCTTTGAGTTTTGGGGAGATGAAGCCTGTCGCGTCCCCCGGCTGACCAAGGCCCTGATCGCCGTGCTCGCCGCCGAGGTCGTGCTGTTCACCCTTAGCGCCGCCTTCCCACCCGACATGACCCGTGCGCGGCAGTCCTCGGCGGTGGTGCTGGACCAGCGCGGCGCGTGGCTGCGGGCCCTGCCCGTCGAGGACGGGCGCTGGCGGATTCGCGCTGACCTGGAACGCACCGACGCGACCTTCCAGAAGCGTCTGATCAAGGTCGAGGACGCCCGGTTCTGGTGGCATCTGGGCGTTGATCCCTTGTCCCTGGCCCGCGCCATGGGCTCGGCGGTGGTCCATGGTCGCGTGACGTCCGGCGCCTCGACCCTGACCATGCAGACCGCGCGTCTGCTGGAGCCAAGGCCCCGCACCCTGGGGGCCAAGCTGATCGAGATGGTCCGCGCCGTTCAGCTGGAGTCGCGGCTTTCAAAGCGCGAGATCCTGGCCCTCTACCTGACCCTGGCGCCCTATGGCGGCAACCTGGAGGGCGCGCGGGCCGCCAGTCTCAGCTATTTCGGCCATGAGCCGTCCAGCCTGACCGATGGTGAGCAGGCGCTGCTGATCGCCCTGCCGCAGTCGCCTGAGGCCCGCCGCCCAGACCGACGGCCTGAAGCGGCCAAGTCGGCGCGGCGCGCGGTGCTGGACAAGATGGTGCGAGGCGGGACCATCAGCGAGGCCGCCGCCTACGAGGCCGAGAACGAGCCGTTGCCCAGGCGGGCGGCCTTCCCGACCCTGGCCTGGCACGCGGCCGGCGAGCTGGCGCGCGCTGCGCCCAAGGGCCAGGCCAGCGTGGTCTCGACCCTGGACGCCGACCTGCAGTCACGCCTGGAGCCGATGGCCGCCGCCGTCGCCGCCGCCCAAGGCCCGGACGCCACAGCCGCGATCCTGGTGGTGGAGATCCGCAATCGGGCGGTGCGGGCCTCGGTAGGTTCGGCCGGCCGCGATCGGGCTGGGGGCTGGGTCGACATGACCCGCGCCCTACGCTCGCCGGGCTCGGCCCTGAAGCCGTTTATCTATGCGATGGCCATGGACGATGGCCTCGTGGCCGCCGACACCCAGCTGACCGACAGCGCCACCCGCTTTGCCGACTATCAGCCCGAGAACTTCGACCGGGTGTTTCACGACAAGGTCACGGTGCGCGAGGCGCTCACCCATTCCCTCAACGTCCCGGCCGTCGCCACCCTGGAGAAGCTGGGGCCGGAGGCCTTCGCCGGACGGATCGAGGCGGCGGGCGCGCATCTGGCGCGGCCCAAGGCGCAGCTGAAGGAAGCGGGCCTGGCCCTGGCGCTGGGCGGCGAGGGGATCACCTGGCGCGACCTCGTCATGCTGTACGCGGCGCTGGGCGACAACGGGATCGCCAAGCCCCTGGCCTGGACCGAAGCCGAAGCGGCGACCCGAGAGCGGTCGGGCGGGACCCGCCTGGTCCGCCCCGAGGCGGCGCGGCAGGTGCTGGACATCCTGCGTGAGGCCCCCTCGCCGAAGGGGCGCGCGCCGTCGGCCCTGACCCGGGGCGGACCGTCGATGGCCTTCAAGACCGGCACCTCCTACGGCTTCCGCGACGCGGTGGCGGCCGGGGTGGTCGGCGGCTATGCGATCCTGGTTTGGACAGGCCGCGCCGACGGCGGCGCGCGCGGCGGCCTGACGGGACGGGACGCGGCCCTGCCCCTGCTGTTCGACGTGGCCGACGCCGTGGGGGCTCAGGGCTCCGCGCCACGCCCGATCGCGCCCAAGTCCGCGCCCCCGGCGTTGCAGAAGTTGCGGGCGGATGGCGGAGGCCCGCGCTTGATCTTCCCGCCCGACGGGGCGGCGGTGCAGGTCGAGGCTCTGGGCCCCAAGGCGCGAGGGCTCGTGCTCGCCGCCGAGGGCGAGGGCCTGACCTGGTACGTGGAAGGCGCGCCGCTGGACCCCGATCCGGTCAGCGGCCGCGCGATCTGGAAGCCCGCCGCGCCGGGGTTCTACAAGCTCACCGTCGTGGACGCGGAGGGGCGCAAGGCCGCCGCCCGCGTGCGGATCCGGGGCGAATAGGGCCTTACCCCGGCTGGCCGACCGCGCGCTGGTAGTCTTCCAGGCCCGCAATGCCGACATTGAGGTCGTTCACCAGGCCGTCGGCCAGGGAATAGACCCAACCGTGTACGGCCAGCGACTGGCCGCGCGCCCAGGCGTCCTGAACGAAGACATCCGAGGCGACATTGCGCACCTGACGGGTGACGTTCAGTTCGGTCAGTCGGTCGAGCCGGGCGCGTTCTTCCGGGATCGCCTCCAGCTCGTGGCGATGCTCGGCGTGGACCTCGCGGATCGGGTGCAGCCAGTGATCGACCAGACCCCGACGCTTGCCGTCAATAGCCGCGGCCACACCGCCGCAGCCATAGTGGCCCACGACCATGATATGCTTGACCTTCAAGACGTCGACCGCGAACTGCAGCACGCTCAGATAGTTGGCGTCCTGCGGCGGGGCGAGGTTGGCCACATTGCGGTGGACGAACAGCTCGCCGGGATCCAGGCCGACGATCTCGTTGGCCGGCACGCGGCTGTCGCTGCAGCCGATCCACAGGTATTCGGGGCTCTGCTGGTTGGCCAGGCGCTTGAAGAACTCGGGATCGAGCGCGGTCTTGCTCTTCGACCAGGCGGCGTTGTTGGCTTTGAGGTCCTCAAGCATCTAGCGCTCCGGGTGATGGTCGGGGTGGGCGGCGGCGATGGCCGGATGCGCCCGGGCGTGGGCGGCGACGGCGGCGATGGCCGGGAACGGCGCCAGGTCGATGTTGAAGCGGTTGGCGTTGAACACCTGCGGGACCAGCAAGCAGTCGACCAGCCCTGGCGTATCGCCGAAGGCGTAGCCCTTGCTGTGGGCGGCGACCATCGGCTCCAGGGCCGCGAAGCCGTCGCTGATCCAGCGCGCGACCCAGGCGTTGCGCGCCGGCTCGTCGATGTCCATCGCCGTCAGCTGACGCAGGATGCGCAGGTTGTTCAGCGGGTGGATGTCGCAGGCGATGATCTCGGCCATGGCCCGCACCGTGGCGCGGTCGAAGGCGCTTGTCGGCAGCAGGGGGTGTTCTGGAACGGTCTCGTCCAGCCACTCCAGGATCGCCAGGCTCTGGGTCAGCGGACGCCCGTCGACCTCCAGGGTCGGCACCAGGGCCTGGGCGTTCAGCGCACGGTAATCCTCGCCCTGATGGGCGTTGGCCACCAGGTCCACAGGGCGCAGGTCGTAGGCGAGGCCCTTCAGGTTCAGGCCGATGCGCACCCGATAGGGTGCGCTGGCGCGCTTGGCGCTGTGCAGGACGAGCTTCATCGAAGCCTCTTTCGAATGACCGCGAGAACGTGCTGGCGACGTCAGGCCAGGGTGAAGTCCAGACGGCCGACGCCTTCGATCTCGCCGACGACCTTGTCGCCGCGGACGATGGCGGCGACGCCCTCGGGCGTACCGGTGAAGATCAGGTCGCCGGCGGCCAGGGCCCAGAGCTCGCTGGCCTTGGCGATCACCTCGCCGATGTTCCAGATCATGTCGCCCACCAGGCCGTGCTGGCGCGCCTGGCCGTTGACCGACAGCGTCACCGCCGCCTCGGCCGCCGGAGCGTCCATCACCCGGATGGCGCTGATCGGCGCGCTCTGGTCGAAGCCCTTGGCCGCCTCCCAGGGCTGACCCTTGGCCTTGGCTGCGGCTTGCAGATCGCGGCGCGTGAGGTCGACGCCGACCGCATAGCCTAACACGCAGGCCAGGGCCTGTTCGATCGTCAGGTTCGCGCCGCCCGCCTTCAAGGCGACCACCAGTTCGATCTCATGATGCAGGTCGCTAGTCGCCAGCGGATAGGCGATCTGATCGGCCAGCGGCGCGATGGCGTCGGCGGGCTTGGCGAAGAAGAACGGCGGATCGCGATCATCGCCGCCCATCTCGCGGCGGTGCGCGGCGTAGTTACGGCCGACGCAGAGGATGCGACGCACCGGAAACACAGTGTCCGATCCCTCCACCGGGACCGTCGGGATGGCGTGCGGGGGAAAAGCGTAGGTCGTCATGGCGCCTCCTGTAGACCCAAACGCCGCGCGTCAAAACCCCGGTCGCGAAACCGTGAAATCCTGGACGCAAAGTGGCCGGGATTTGGCGACGAGATGGTTGAACAGAGCGCCTAAACGTTCTTTCACTTGCCGCCGCCCTCGCCGTCGAGTCATCTCGCCGTTGGGGACTAGGGCTAAGACGCCGGTCGGGCGGGTGGCGACACCCGGGCCGACGGACGCCGAATTGGAAACTTTGGAGCCTGGCTCCGCCGCGCCGCTCTGGCTGGCGATGGTCCGGCTTTCATCGGGGGCATTAGGAAGACCATGCTGATCATCGAGAATCTGACCCACGTCTATGGCAACGGCACTCGCGCCCTGGACGAGGTCAGCCTGACGATCCCGCGCGGCATGTATGGCCTGCTGGGCCCCAACGGCGCCGGCAAGTCGACCCTGATGCGCACCATCGCCACCCTGCAGGCTCCGACCTCGGGTCATATCCGGTTCGGCGACATTGACGTGCTCAAGCACCCCGAGGAGCTGCGCAAGACGCTCGGTTATCTGCCTCAGGATTTCGGCGTCTATCCGCGCGTGTCCGCCTACGACATGCTCGACCACATGGCGGTGCTCAAGGGGATCTCCGGCGGCAAGGAGCGCAAGGCGACCGTCGAGCACCTGCTGAACCAGGTGAACCTGTGGGACGTGCGCAAGAAGGCCATCGCCGGCTTCTCGGGCGGCATGCGCCAGCGCTTCGGCATCGCCCAGGCCCTGATCGGCGATCCGCGCCTGATCATCGTCGACGAGCCGACGGCGGGTCTCGACCCCGAAGAGCGCAACCGCTTCCTGAACCTCCTGGCCGAGATCGGCGAGAACGTGGTGGTGATCCTGTCGACCCACATCGTCGAGGACGTCTCCGACCTCTGCCCGGCCATGGCCATCATCTGCAACGGCGCCATCGTGCGCGAGGGCGCGCCGGCCGACCTGGTGGCCCAGCTGAAGGGCCGGATCTGGAAAAAGATCATCGACAAGGCTGAGCTGGAGGCCGCCAAGGCCCAGTACAAGGTCATCTCCACCCGCCTGCTGGCCGGCCGTACCGTGATCCACATCGAGTCCGAGACCGATCCGGGCGCGGGCTTCACCCCCGTCGAGGGCGGGCTGGAGGACGTCTACTTCTCCACCCTGTCGTCCACCCGCTCGCGCCAAGCGGCGTAAGGAGGACGAGCCGATGTTTGGCAAGATCGCGGGCTTTGAGCTCCGCTACCAACTGAAGTCGCCCGTCTTCTGGGTGGTGGCGACCATCTTCTTCCTGATGACGTTCGGGGCGGCGACGATCGATCAGATCCGGATCGGCGGCGGCGGCAACATCCACAAGAACGCGCCGTACGCGATCGCCCAGACGCACCTGATCCTGGCGATCTTCTACATGTTCGTGACCACGGCCTTTGTGGCCAATGTGGTCGTCCGCGACGACGAGACGGGCTTTGGGCCGATCCTGCGATCCACGCGGATCCGCAAGTTCGACTATCTGTACGGCCGCTTCACCGGCGCGTTCCTGGCGGCGGCGATCTCGTTCCTCGTCGTGCCGCTGGCCATCTTCGTGGGCTCGTTCATGCCCTGGGTCGATCCCGAGCGGCTGGGGCCCAACGATCTGAACGCCTATCTGTTCTCCTATTTCGCCCTGGCCTTGCCGGCGATCCTGCTGACCTCGGCGATCTTCTTCGCCCTGGCCACCGTCACGCGCTCGATGATGTGGACCTATGTCGGCGTCATCGCCTTCCTGGTTCTGTACATTGTCGCCGGCATCGCGCTGGATCGACCCGAATACGAGAAGGGCGCGGCGCTGTGGGAGCCGCTAGGCACCGCCGCCTTTAGCCTGGCGACCAAGTACTGGACCGCCAGCGAGCGCAACAGCCTGACGCCGCCGCTGGCCGGCGCGCTGCTGTTCAACCGCGTCTTCGTGTTGGCCCTGTCGGCCGGGTTCCTGGCCCTGGCCTATAGCCTGTTCCGCTTCCAGTCGGCGGAGCTGTCGGGTCAGCGCAAGAGCGCCAAGAAGACCAAGGCCGCGTCGCCTGACGCTGCGTCCCCGCCGTCCGGCCCGCTGCCGACGCCGGTGTTCGACCGCCGGACGGCCTGGGCCCAACTGATGGTCCGCACACGCCTCGACATGGGCCAGGTCTTCAAGAGTCCGGCCTTTTTCGTGCTGCTGTTCCTGGGCCTGGCCAACGCCATGGGCGCGCTGTGGTTCGCCACCGAGGCCGGCCGCTATGGCGGGGTCGTCTATCCAGTGACGCGGATCCTGCTCTTTCCGCTGCTGGGCTCGTTCGGCCTGATCCCGATCATCATCGCCATCTACTATTCGGGCGAACTGGTCTGGCGCGAGCGGGAGCGCAAGACTCACGAGATCATCGACGCCACCCCGGTTCCCGACTGGGCGTTCGTCGTCCCAAAGACCCTTGCGATCAGCCTTGTGCTGATCTCCACCCTGCTGATCAGCGTGCTCGCCGCCGTGCTGAGCCAAGTGTTCCATGGCTATTTCAACTTTGAACTCGAGAAGTACCTGATCTGGTACGTGCTGCCGCAGGCGCTGGACTTCATCCTGGTGGCCGTGCTGGCGGTGTTCCTGCAGACGATCAGCCCGCACAAGTTCATCGGCTGGGCGCTGATGGTGATCTACATCGTCAGCACCATCACGTTCACCAACCTTGGTTTCGAGCATAAGCTCTACAACTACGGCGCCACCACCGACATGCCGTTCTCCGACATGAACGGCCTGGGCAAGTTCTGGATCGGCGCCTGGTGGCTGCGGGCCTACTGGACGGCCTTTGCGATCATCTTGCTGGTGCTGGCCTATGGCCTGTGGCGGCGCGGGACCGAAAGCCGGCTGTTGCCGCGCCTGCGCCGTCTGCCGCTGCGCCTGCGTGGCGGCGCCGGGGCGCTGATGGGCCTGTCATTGGCCGCCTTCGCGGCTCTGGGCGGGTTCATCTACGTCAACACCAACGTCTGGAACGACTACCGCACCCGCATCGACGGCGAAGAGTGGCAGGCTGACTACGAAAAGACCCTGCTGCCGTTCGAGTCCGTCCCCCAGCCCAAGATCATCGCCCAGGTTCTGGACGTCGACATCAAGCCGCACGCACCCAGCCTCGAGACCAAGGGCTCGTATATTCTGGAGAACAAGACCGGCGCGGCGCTGAAGGAAATCCACGTCCGCTTCGACCGCGACCTGGAGGTCAAGGGCCTGTCGATCGAGGGCGCGCGGCCCAAGAAGACCTTCGAGAAGTTCAACTACCGCATCTTCGCCTTCGACACGCCCATGGCGCCGGGCGAGCAGCGCAAGATGAGCTTCATCACCCTGCGGGCCCAGCGCGGCTTCCCCAACAGCGGGACCGAGACACGGGTCGTCGACAATGGGACCTTCGTCAACAACCTGGAGATTGCCCCGATCCTGGGCATGTCGCGCGACGGTCTGCTGAGCGACCGGGCCAAGCGCCGCAAGTACGGTCTGCCCCCCGAGCAACGCATGGCCAAGCTGGGCGATATTCCGACCCGGCAGTTCCACCAGCTGCGCAAGGACGCCGACTTCATCCGCTCCGACATCACGGTGAGCACCGTGGCCGACCAGACGCCGATCGCGCCGGGCTACAAGGTCTCCGACACGGTCAAGAACGGCCGCCGTATCGCCCGCTTCGTCAGCGAAGCGCCGATCATGCCTTTCGTGTCGATCCAGTCGGCTCGCTACAAGGTGTCCGAAGAGACGTACAAGGGCGTGCAGCTGGCGGTCTACTACGACGCCCAGCACCCCTGGAACATCGACCGGATGAAGACGTCGATGAAGCGTTCGCTGGACTATATGGGCACCAACTTCAGCCCCTATCAGTTCCGCCAGCTGCGGTATCAGGAGTTCCCCGACTACGCCCAGTTCGCGCAGTCGTTCGCCAACACCATTCCGTGGTCGGAGGGGATGTTCTTCATCTCGGACTATCGCGACCCGACCAAGATCGACATGGTCACCTATGTCGGCGCCCATGAGATCGGCCACCAATGGTGGGCGCACCAGGTGGTCGGCGCCGACCAGCAGGGCGCGGCCATGCTGACCGAGACCTTCGCTCAGTACTCGGCCCTGATGGTGATGAAACGCACCTATGGCGAGGACCAGATCCGCAAGTTCCTGAAGTTCGAACTGGACAGCTATCTGCGGGCGCGCGGCGGCGACGTCATCGACGAACAGCCGCTCTACAAGGTCGAGAACCAGCCCTATGTCTATTACCGCAAGGGCTCGCTGGTCATGTACCGGCTGCAGGACCAGATCGGCGAAGAAGCCGTCAACCGCGCCCTGCGCAAGCTGATCGCCGACTTCGCCTTCAAGGGCGCGCCTTATCCGACCACGCTCGACTTCATGGCCGCGCTCCGGGCCGAAGCCCCTGCCGATAAGCAGGCGCTGATCACGGACCTCTTCGAGAAGATCACGCTCTACGACCTGAAGACCAAGAGCGCCTCGGTGAAGAAGCGGCCCGACGGCAAGTTCGACGTCACGGTCGTGGTCGACGCCCAGAAGAAGTACGCCGACGGCAAGGGTAAGGAGACGGGCGCGCCCCTGAACGAGTCGATGGAGATCGGTCTGTTCACCGCCAAGCCGGGCGACAAGGGCTTCGCCGCCAAGAACGTCTTGCTCTATCAGCGCCGGGCGATCCGCTCGGGCGAGAACACCTTCACCTTCACCGTCGACAAGGCGCCGACCTTCGCCGGCATCGATCCGTACAATACGGTCATCGACCGCAATGGCGACGACAACACGGTCAAGGTCGGCGGGTGAGCGACGAGGTTGAGATCCGGATGGATGCAGGGGCGCTGAACGCGTTCCTGCATCGCGCCTTTCCAGAGGTCGATGCGGCCCAGATGCCGCAGGTTCTGGAGGTCGAGGCGGGTCGTGCTCTGCTGAAACTGCCCTATGCGTCGCGGCAATTGCGGCCCGGCGGGGTGATCTCGGGTCCGACGATGATGAGCCTGGCCGACACTGCGGCCTACGCCATGATCCTGGCGCGGATCGGCGAGGTGGCCCTGTCTGTGACCACCTCGCTCAACATCCACTTTCTTCGGGGCTGCAAGCCGGGCGACCTCTACGCCGAGGCCACCCTGCTCAAGCTCGGCCGCCGGATCGCCACGGTCGACGTCCTGATGTGGACCGAAGGGCGCGAGCGCGCCGCCGCCAAGGCGACGGTCGCCTACGCCATTCCGTAGACCGCCGAACCTCTCTGCATCAAAATCCGTGTCACCCCGGAAAGCCCGGAGGGCTTATCCGGGGCCCAGGGGGTGAAGGAACGCCGTGCGCGCCGCCTCTGGGTCCCGGCTCTGCGCCCGGCTTTCGCCGGGCTCCGGCCGGGATGACACCCTTTTTGCGCTTAGAGCTTCCGCTAGCCCATTACTGACGGGCCTTGGCCACGTCCTCGCCGGTGTCGAACCCCTTCTTCAGGCCCTCGGCCATGTTCAGGTGCTTCTGGACCGTCGGCGCGGTCTCGGCGGCGAAGGTCTTCAGCGCCGGCGTGTCGCCATCCTGGGCGTAGCGTTGCAGCAGGTTCAGCATGGCCTGATGCGCGTCGACCATGGCGTCGGCGTAGTCCTTGTCGAAGTCCTTGGCGTCGGCCTTCGCCAGATCGTCCAAATCGTCCTGCATGTCCTTGGAGAGCATGGTCGGCACGGTGATCATGGCGCCTGAGGCCGCGATCGCCGTGTTCAAGCTCCGGTTGGACGCCTTGTGGGCCTCGCCCATGGTCTTGGCGAACGCCTTGACTGATGCGTTCGTCGAGCGCGAGGCGGCCAGCTTGGCGGCCTCGATTTCGAACATGTTACCGTCGGCCAGCTTGGTGGCGAACACGTCGGCCTTGGTTTCGTCGGCGGGCGTCGGAACGGTCGCGGCGGGGTTGGCGTCCGGCGTCGCGGCTTGCTCGGCCGGCGTGGCGGCGCCCTTGGTTTCATCGGATTTCTGGCCGCAGGCGGCGAGGCTCAGAGCGGCGACGGCGACGCCGACGACGAGAAAATGGCGGGTCATGGCTGTCTTTCCCTTGGGTTCTTTTTGTACTGAGGGTCTCTTCGATGAGAGATCGGGGCGCGGCGCCGCGGTTCGCCGTCG
This sequence comes from Caulobacter vibrioides, assembly GCF_002310375.3. Classification (GTDB taxonomy): domain Bacteria; phylum Pseudomonadota; class Alphaproteobacteria; order Caulobacterales; family Caulobacteraceae; genus Caulobacter; species Caulobacter vibrioides_D. Next base: position 3,940,002 of record NZ_CP023315.3, on the reverse strand, counting down.
TGCCAAGAAGAACATCACGGGGCCGTGATCGGTTCCTAGACCATGGGGGATTTTCGCATGAGCCAGGGTCCGTTGGCCGGCCTGCGGGTGATCGAGATGGGTTCGCTGATCGCCGGACCCTTCTGTGGTCAGGTGTTGGGCGACTTCGGCGCCGAGGTCATCAAGATCGAGGACCCTAAGGTCGGCGACCCCATGCGCCAGTGGGGACGATCCAAGCCCAAGGGTCTGTCGCCCTGGTGGCCGGTGATCGGCCGTAACAAGAAGTCGGTGACGGTCGACCTGCGCATGGAGGCGGGGCGCGATATCGCGCGGGCCCTGATCGCCAAGGCCGACGTCGTGGTCGAGAACTTCCGCCCCGGTACGCTTGAGAAATGGGGCATGGGCTATGAGGCCCTGGCCAAGACCAATCCGGGCCTGGTGATGGCGCGGGTGTCGGGCTTTGGCCAGACCGGGCCCTATGCCAGCCGCGCGGGTTACGCCTTGGTCGGCGAGGCGATGGGCGGCCTACGCCATATCACCGGCGAGCCTGACCGCCCGCCCGCGCGGGCCGGCATCTCGATCGGCGACAGCCTGTCGGGCCTGAACACAGCGCTGGGGGTGATGATGGCCCTCCACGCCCGCCAGCGCACAGGTCGGGGGCAGGTGGTCGACACCGCCATCTATGAGAGCGTGCTGACGGTGATGGAGAACCTGGTCACCGAATATGACCTGACCGGCTATGTGCGCGAGCGGTCCGGCGCGGTGCTGCCGGGTATCGCGCCGTCCAATGTCTATCCGACCAGGAGCGGCGAGCTTGTTCTGATCGGCGCCAACCAGGACACCCTGTTCCGCCGCCTGTGCGAGCTGATGGGCCGGCCTGACCTGGCCGATGATCCGCGCTACTGCGACCACGCCGCGCGCGGCGCTCACCAGGCCGAACTCGACGCGCGCATCGCCGCCTGGACCGCCGATCAGGACATCGACGACCTTCTGCCGAAGCTCGAGGCCGCAGGCCTGGCCACCGGCCGCATCTACCGCGCGCCCGACATGCTGAAGGATCCGCAGTACGTGGCCCGCGAGTCGATCGTCACCGTGCCCCACCCTGTGTTCGGCGAGATCAAGATGCAGAACGCCTTCCCCCGACTGACCGAAACGCCCGGTGGGGTGCGCTGGCCGGGGCCGACCCTGGGCGAACACACGGACACGGTTTTGGCCGATATCGCCGGCCTGAGCGCCGAAGCGATCGAAGGTCTGCGCAAGAAAGGCGTGCTGGGCTGATGATCCGCCGACGCGTGGCGACGCGTGGCTAGGCCCGTCCGGTGACCCCCGCCACCGCGCGGGCGATCTGGTGCACGTTGTAGGGCTTGCGCACGATCGGGGCGTCAAAGCCCATGGGCGCGGCCTTGTCGGCGTAGCCGGTGGCGAACACGAACGGACGGCCCATCGAGCGCAGGATCTCGGCCACCGGAGCGACGGACTGGCCGTTGAGGTCGGCGTCCAGAACCGCCACGTCGAAGTCCTGCTCCACCATCGACAAGGCTTCGCCGAGCTCCGCCGCGCAGCCGATCACCTCGACGCCGGCGTCCTCGAGACCCGCCTCGAGCTCGAGCGCCAGCAGCAGGGAGTCTTCGACGATCAGCACCTTCAGGCCGGCGATCGCGCCGGGTCGCACCGTCTCATCGGCCGCGACGACGGTCTCCACGATGCGCTCGGGCGCGACGCTGACGGGCTCGACCGGCGGCGCGTCGGCCAGGGCTTCGGCGCCGCCCTGGATCATCGCGGTGACGCCGCTGGATCGATAGTTGATCTTGGCCGATCCGCCCAGCTCGCGGCCGGCGACGTCCTCGATGAGCGTCGCGCCGAAGCCCTTCGTCGCCGGGGCGGTGGCCGGCGGGCCGCCGGTCTCCAGCCATTCCAGCGCAAAGCCGCCTTCGGGCGTGCGCCGCCAGACCACCTCGACCTTGCCCGTCTCGGTGGAGAGCGAGCCGTAGCGCACGGCGTTGACCGCCAGTTCGTGCAGCGCCAGCGACAGGGCGGCCGCCGCGCGCGGCGTCAGGAACAGTTCGGGTCCATCCCAGCGGGTCTGGGTGGGCGCCAGGCCGCCGAGTTCGGCGGCGGCGATCCGGGCCAGGGTCGCCCCCCGCCAGCGCGCGGCGCTGAGCAGGTCATGCGCCGAGCTCATGGATTTCAGGCGCGCCGCGAAGGTCTTCAGGAACACATCCAGCGAGGCGGACTTGCGGGCCGACTGCGCCGCCACCGACTGGACGACGGCCAGCAGGTTTTTGATGCGGTGATCCAGCTCGGCGACCAGGCTTTCGCGCTGCTCCTCTTGCAGCTTGCGCAGGGTGATGTCCTGGACCACGCCGATCAGCTGGGTCGGGCGACCGTCGGAGGTCATCAGCATGACGCCGGCGGCGCTGTTCCAGGTCTCGCCCGCGCCGTCGCGGGGCGCGCGCCGATACTCGATGGTGAAGCGGCCGGTCTCGGCCAGCTGCCGGTCGACGCTGACGCGCGCCGCCCTGCGATCGTCGGGATGGATGTACTGGTAAAGCGCGTCGCCGCCCTGGCTGTCCAGTTCGCCTTCGGGAATCCCCGACAGCTTGGCGAGGCGCGGACTGATCCTGAAGGTGTTGGTGGCGACACACCACTCGAACTCGCCGAGGCTGGCGGCGGCGATGGCCAGGTCCAGCCGTTCGCTCTCCAGCGTCGGAACCTTGGCGCACGGCCCGAACAGGACCTCCGTCGCCAGGTCCGCGAGGTCGGTCAGGGCCTGCAGATCCTCTTCCGAAGCGGGACCGCTCGTGCCGGGGCCTTCGACCACCAGGGCGCCCAGCACGTGACCTGCGCAATCGCGGATCGGGACGGAAAGGCCGACGGGCGCATTGGCGAGCACCACCCTGTGGGCCAGGTCACCCTCGCGCGGGGCTTCCGGGCCCGCATAGCCGACATAGGCGGCGCGCCAGATGCGCGCTTCGTCTACAAGCACGACGGCGGCCTTGGGCGCGTCGAACAGGCGTGCTGCGAGCCGGATCAGGCGAGACAGTCCGGGGCCGTTGACGACCCCATCCACGACGCCCAATCCCCGCACAGCTTCAAGGCGCTCTGCTTCCAGGCGATCGTCGCTGGCTCTCGGGGCGTCGTCCATGATTCGACCTTAGCCTCGCTTCGCGTGTAGCGCGAGCGCCTTTGGGATTCCTCAGTGGTGAAGCCTTTGGCGTTGCGCTAACTTGGAACCCTAGCGCCAAGCTCGGCGTTGACGGGGCGCGTCATCAGCGCCCGGTCGGTCGCGTCGCGAACAGGAGAGAAGATCCCATGCCCGCCAGTTCCCCCGCCGCCAAGGAAGCCGCCAAGGCCAAGACCGCGACCCTCGAGGCGGTCGAGCATGCCGAGCGCAGCTTCACCCACGCCGCCGACGCGGCCCGCGTTTCGCTGACCGAAGCCGCCAAGCGCGTCGAGAAGTCGGTGTCGGAAGGCTTCGAAACCCTGCGCGCCCAGAGCCGCGCCTACAGCGACACCGCCGGCCAGACGCTGGAAGAGGCCCAAGCCTACGCCGCCGAGCGTATCCGCGAGCGTCCGATCACCGCCACCCTGGCGGGCCTCGGCGTGGGCGTGCTGATCGGCCTGCTGATCGCCGGCGGCAGCCGTCACAACCGCTGATGTTTGAAAAAACCCTGATGACGCTGGCGGCGGCGGCGGCGATCGCCGCCGCGGCGGCGGTCAGCGTCGTCTCCGCCGCCTTCGCGCTGTACGCTTTGCTGGTGCCGCTGGTCAGTCCGGCCGGCGCGGCCGCGATCGTGGCCGCTGTCGCGGCTCTGATCGTCGCCATCGCCGGCATGATCGCCGCGCGCAAGGTCGAGAGCCATCGGGCCGCCAGCCACGAGGCCCCGCCGCCCGCCGGCTTCGACATGACCGGCAAGATCGTCGAGATCGTGCGCGAGCGCCCGATCATGTCGATCGGCCTGGGCTTGGCCGCCGGGATCTTCGCGCTGAAGAACCCAGCCCTGACGGCGACCGTGGCCAAGGCCTTCCTGGACCCTAAGCCGCCGCAACGCTGACCGCGCGACCCGCCTGAGCGCGACGCCGCCGCATCTTGGTCCGGCGGTCGTCGGCTGGACGGCGGACTCGCGGAAACCCCAGGTTTCCAAGGGGATTTCTCAACTAAAGTTGAGCGTTCGGGATGGTTGAAGCCGCTTACGCTTCGCCCCCGCGCGCACTAGATGCCTTCCCGCGCGTTCCCGCTCCTCCCTTCATGGGAACGCCTTCCCATGGAGTGAACATGACGTACACGCTTCCCGACCTGCCCTACGCCTATGACGCGCTGGAGCCGACCATCTCGGCCAACACCCTGCGCTTCCACCACGACAAGCACCACGCCGCCTACGTCACGGCCCTCAACGGCCTGCTGAACGGCGACGACAAGGGCTCGCTGGAAGCGGTGATCAAGGGCGCCGGCCCCGGCAAGGTGTTCAACAACGCCGCCCAGGCCTGGAACCACGCCTTCTTCTGGGACGGCCTGTCGCCGACCAAGACCGCGCCGGGCGCCGAGCTGGCCGCCGCCATCGACGCCACCTTCGGCGGCATGGACGCCCTGAAGGAAAAGTTCGTCGCCGAGGGCATCGGTCACTTCGGTTCGGGCTGGGTGTGGCTGGTCTCGGACGCCTCGGGCGCCCTGAAGATCATCTCGACCCACGACGCCGAGAGCCCGGTCACCCAGGACCTGACGGCCCTGGTCGTCGCCGACGTTTGGGAGCACGCCTACTATCTGGACTACCAGAACCTGCGGAAGGGCTTCCTGGAAGCGGTCTTCGACAACCTGATCAACTGGACCCTGGCCGACAGCCAGTATGCGGCCGCCAAGTCGGGCGCCCAGGGCTGGGCCTATCCGGCTCCGCAATAGATCGGATAATGGCGGCGCGAGCGTGTTCGCGCCGCCTCCTTATCTCAGAGGCGTCGATCGATCGCCCAGCTCCGCCAGGCCTCGAAGCCGCCGTGCGCATAGGCCATGGCGTTTACCTGCACGCCGTCGGGCGCGACCTCGATCACGTTGAATCCGGGCGCGGCGCCCCGCTCGCGCTGGGACAGAGTGCCGGACCCTATCGCCTGGGTTCGCCCGTCGCCGAACGGCAGCGGCGTGACGAACGGCAGATGGATGTGACCTGACAGGATCACGTCGGCGCCGGCCTTCACGAACTGGCTGGCGGCGTCCTCGCCGCCATGCACGCGGGCGGTCATCGGCCCGCCCAGAATCTCCATCAGCGGGTGGTGACAGACCACGATGCGCAGGTCCCCGGCTGGGGCGGCCTCAAGCTCGCTCACCACGCGTCGAATCTGGTGTCGGCCCACCGCGCCTTTTGACCAGTTCCAGCGCAGCTGCGCGGCGCGGGCGGTGTTCAGCGTGGTGAGCGTCACGCCGGGGCCGCGCCAGCGCGCGCCGTCCTCCGCGCCGAATCGGTCGCAGAAGCGTCGCCAGGGGTGGGTGAACCGCTCCCAGAGCTCGCCGGGACCCACGAACGGCGTGTCGTGATTGCCGGGCGTGACGATCATCGGCCGAGGCAGGGTGTCCAGCCAAGCCGCCGCCGCGTCGAACTCAGAGGCCTTCCCATCCAGGGTGAGGTCGCCCGCCACCACGACAAGGTCGGGCGCGGCCGCGCGAATCCACGCCCCGGCGGCCGCCACGGCCTCGACATTCTCGCCGCCGAAATGGATGTCCGAAAGCTGGACCAGCTTCATGGGTTCGCGGGCACCAGCGCCCGAAAGGCTTCGGGCCTGAAGTGGATCGCGGTCTCGGGAGGCAGGCGGGCCGGCTCGCCGTCCAGGATGGCGGGGATGCGCCCATTGGCCCAGATTCGGCCCGAGCGACAGCGGCCGACTGACACCGAAGGATCCTCGCGCCATTGGCCGAGCATGGCGTTCATGCCCAGGCGGAACACCTCAACTGCGCCGCTGGGGTCCAGGGCGGCGGCCTCCAGCGCTTGTTCGTCGGCGTCGAGCGCGCTGGACACCAGCGGGCACAAAAAGGTCAGGGCCTCGGCCTTGCCCTTGGGACGCCCGTCGAGCGCGTAGCGTAGGCGACCGGAAAAGGCGCGACGAAAGGCGCGCCGGGCGCGGGCGAGGGCCAGGTCGATACGCCCTTCGCGGGCCGCCTCGCGCGCCGTGGCCCACAGGGCGGGGCTGCCCAGGATGGCGGCGACGAAGAACAGGCGTCCGCCGACCTCGCCGCCGGAGATCATCCGTGCTTCGCCATCGCCGAGGCAGTCGCGCATGACCTCTTCCCAGGGGCGTTCGCCATAGAGGGCGTGCGGCAGCATGTTCATGGTTCCGCCCGGCAGCGGCGCGATCAGCGGGCCCTTAGCGCCGGCCATTTCGGCCGCGGCGCGCGCGGTGCCGTCACCGGCCAGGACGAGGACGGCGTCTGGCGCTCCATCGATCACCGCCCTAAGGCAATCGATCAGCTCGCTCGGCGCGGGGGCGTGGACGACGCCGGTCACGCCGTACTCTGCGAGCAGGCGTTCGGCGATCTCGGGGCCGTCTGGTCCGACCGAGCCCGAGGCGATGTTGGCGACGACGTCGATGCGCTTCATACGCACACCCCCTCATGAAAACGCCTGCGACGCAACGGCCCCATCCGGCCCTGGTTCCGCTTGCGGCGCGGAACCCTCATCCGTCGGGGCCGTTAGCTGGCCTGGGACAGCTCGGAACGGAGAGCCAAGATGAAGACGACCATGATCGCCCTGATGGGCGTCGGCGTGCTCGCCGCGGCGTGCACCTCGACCGGCAATGTGGAGCGGAACGCCGCCGGCGGCGCGGCGCTGGGCGCCGTCGCGGGCGCGGTGATCGGCAACAATGTGGGCAGCGGCAGCGCCGGCAAAGGCGCAGCGATCGGCGCGGCGATCGGCGGCGCGGCGGGCGCGGTGAAGGGCTGTCGCGAGGACGGCGGTTGCGGCGCCGCCGAGGTCAACCGCCGCCGGTATTACGACGAGCGTACGGGACGTTACTATTACTACGATGCGCGCAGCGGCCGTTACTTCTGGGAGAACGGCGCGCCCCGCTAGAGCCCTGTCCGGTCTGATTGAAACTATCAGGTCGGAGAAAAGGGTCTCTATTTCCAAAGTTTAGGGCTCTGCTCGAAGGCGATCGGCCCGGCCGGTCGCCTTTCGTGTGTCCGGGATTTCAGACGGAGGGTTTGGCATGAAGACCGTACGAACCATGATCCTGAGCGGTGCGGTGCTGGCGATCGCCGGATGCGCCCAGACCGAAGGACCGTTCCGGATCCTGCGAAAGCCGGTGGCGGTCGCGCCGTCTGTCTGCGCCGGTTTCCAGGCCTCGCTCTATTTCGACCGCGATAGCGCCCAGCTCACACGCGAGGCGCGGATGGTGCTGGGCGACGCCAAGGTCCGGGCGCGAAACTGCGTGGTGCGTTCGGTGCGGGTGGTCGGCCTTGCCGACGCCGTGGGCGCGCCTGAGGCCAATCTTGCGCTGTCCCGCCGGCGGGCCGAGGCGGTGTCGCGAGCCCTGGCTCGCGTCGGCTTCGCCAAGGCGGAGGTGGATGTGGCGGCGGTCGGTGACGCGGGATCGGTTTCTGCATCCGGCGCTAATGCGCCCCTGCGCCGGCGCGCCGACGTCCTGTTCGACCTGGCGCCGCGCTGATCCGGCGCGGGCCTGGCCTGCTGCGCCAGGCCCGCGATGCGAACAGGACGAAGAAGGGCGGTCCGATCAGCCGGTCCGCCTCGCGTTCGCATCAATCAGAAAGGGGGGGTGCGAAGGCGGCCGACCAGCTTTCGCTGGTCTCAAGTCGGGGGGCGTCGCCGCCTTCGCAATCACAAAACGACCCTGCTCGCGATTGGTTCCCGGTCCGGCGAAATTTTTTTAGCTGCGGGACGGAACGCGGCTCGGCGGAACGGGCGTGCGCGCAAGACGTTGAAATCACTGGGCGGACATCGAGTCCGCCAGGCAGGGGAGCAACGTCGTGATCCGCACCTATGTGGCCGAACATGGCGGTACGGTTTTCGTTTCGACGCTCAGCCAGCGTCAAAAAAGGACGCGTTCGCGGATCATGGCGCTGGCCGTGATCGTGGTGATCGGAGCCTCCGCCGGGACGGTGCAGGCCTTCCACGATCACCAGCGCGCGGATGTCACCCGAATGTGGACACCTTAGGAGAGCGCCGCCATGCCCGCCGACATTCACAATGGCCCCACGCCCAACGACCCACCGCCGCGCCTGAGCGCCACCCGGGCGCGCCAGGGCCGCTGGGGCAAGCATATGTTCTGGGTTCTGATCGCCTCCACGGTTCTGGCGGCGATGGGCTTGTTCGGCGCCTGGGGCTATCGCGCCAACGACCTGGCGGCTGTGGAGGTCAACAACGGCGTGCAAACGCCCGCCGAGGCCCAGCGCTACGACACCCGGCCCTCACCGGCGCGCCAGACGCCTTAGTCAAGGCGAGGCTCGGACGAAAGGAAAGGGCGGCCTCCGCGAGGAGACCGCCCTTCGTCGTGGTCGAAACGCCAGCCGGTTATTTCTTCATCCAGCCGCCGTCGAGCGGCTTCCAGTACTGGCCCGGCGCCAGGCGGGCGTAGAGTTGCTTGGCGGTGGCCTGGCCGGCGGCCTCGGGCGTCGCGCCGGTCTTGGCGGCGATGTCCTTGTAGGCGGCGGCGCGGCCGGTGTTGATCTCGGCCACGGCGGCGCGCAGCGCGGCGTCGCCGCCGGACACGATGCCCAGGTACCCGTCGGCTTGCTCGCCGACCGTGCCCGCCGTCTTGGCGGCGTCGACGGTCGCCTTGGCGGCGGCCGATTGCGCCATGGCCAGGCCCGAACCGGCGGCGGTCATCGCCAGGCCCAGAGCCAGAACCGTCATCGTCTTGCGGATCATGTCGGTCCTCCTTGCTTAGAACAGGTTGGGGTTTTGCTGGATCAGCGACTGGACTTCCTTGTCCAGCCGCACGCGCACGTCGGCGTCCAGCTTGGCGTAGATATTGATCGGGTCGACCTTCACGCGGACGGTCGGCGTGCAGGCAGCCGCGCCGAGCGCTCCCGTCGCGATCAGGGCCATCAAGAGGGCGCGCTTTCTCATGCGTCTGGTCTCCAGTTCGTGGGCAAGGTGAGGGGTCACGGTTGAACCGGACCTGAACGGGGCGGGTCTGCGTCCTCGCCGGCGAACGAACGCCGCCAAGCGTCCAGAAGCTCGTCGAAGTTCAGCGACGTGTCGAGGGTCAGGTCCACGGGCGTCTTGGCCGGCAAGGCGATGCGCTTGTCAAACGCGCGGCCGCGAAGAAGGTCTAGGATCCCGACCTTGGCCTTTTCGGCCACCTTGGGGGCGTGCTGGCCCTTCACGTGGAAGAGAATACCAAGGCGTCCGTTGTCGGTGCTGTTGACGCCCGCTTCCAGCTGGTCGAACGCCAGGTTCTCCATGGCCTGATAGGCGAAGTCCTGGATGGCGTCCACCTGGCCGGGCGGCTGAGACGGCGGCGCGCCGGGCGCGTCGGCCGGGCTGGCGGCGACGTTCGACAGCGCCGACCGGGCGATTTCCAGGCGACCGGGCCGGATCGCGCGCACCTGGCCGTTCTGGAACCTCAGACCCTCGGGCCCGAAGGTGAAGGGCAGGCGGCCGTCGACCGCGGCGTCGATCTTGATGCGGTCGGCCAGGGACGAGGCGGCGATCAGCTCGCCGAGGTCCAGGTGCTCGATAACGATCGCGCCCTTGATGGTCTTATCCGCGCCCAAGGGCACGTCAATCGGCTCGATCGACACCCGGCCCTTGGCGGCCTCGAACGTCGCCTTGGAGACGTGCAGCATCTCCGCGCCCAGCTGGAACACCGACTCGACCCCGGTGAGCGGCACCAGCGAATCGATCTTCACGACCCGCATCGACTGCCCTGGGGCGCTGGCCAGGGGGGCGAGGCTGATGAAGTCGATCGCGCCGTCCAGGGTGGCGACGAAGCCGATCGGGCTGGTGAAGTCGATCTTGTCGGTCACCAGGCGTCCCCGGCTGGTCGCGCCGGCCTGGTCCCAGGCGAAGACGCCGGTGAAGCTGGCCGGGCCCTTGGCTTCCCGCGCGAAGGCCGCCATCGGCGACAGCTCGGCCGGTTGCAGACCGCCCGGCGCGAAGGTCAGCTTGGAGGCGTCGATATCGGCCTGGCCTTTGCCGGTCGCCACGACATGGCGCAGGCGGATGGCGCCCAGAGGCGCGCCGACCGGCGTCGTAGCTTGGAAGTCGCCGGTCCACAGGCCGCCCGCCAGACCAAGGCGACCCTTGGCGAGGATAGGATTGAAGCGCCGCTCCGGGGCGGCGTCGGTGACGGCGGCGCTGTCGATCCGCACCTGCGCGCGCTCGAAGCCCCCCGTTCCGCCCAGCGACGCCTCGCCCTGGATTGTCTCCAGACGGGCCTGAGCGCTGGCCAGCGCGCCTTCGCCGTCCTTGAAGCGCAAGCCCGCGCTCCAGCCGCCGGGTCCGGCGGCCACCAGCGGCGCGGCGGTCGGACAGACCAGGGCCTTGATGGCGGTCACCGGGCTTTCGCCCAGCGCATAGGCCTTGGCCGTGACCGGGGCGCACTGGCGGGTCACCAGGGTGAAGCGGCCATCGGCGATCCGCGCCTGGCCGTCGATCTGGCCGGTGACACCCTGGATCGGCGGCAGGTCGAAAGCCTCGGCGGCGATCGACAGCGGCGACGTCACGACGCCGCCGGCCGCGCGCCAGTCGCTGGCCGCCAGACGCACCGTCGGCAGGCCGCCGCCAGAGAGGGCCGCCCGCAGACCGCCCCGAGCGCCACTTGGTCCCGCGTCCAGCAGCACGCCCCCCGGCGCGGCGGCGGTGAGGAGGACGCCGTTCGGGGCGCTCAAGCGGGCCTCGCGCGAGAGGGCCAGGCGCGTGCGGCCGGCGGCGATCTCCAGGCCAAGGTCAGGCGCGGCGAGTTCGAACGTGCGAAGCGCCCGGCTCAGCGGCGCGCCATAGGCGGGGTTGGGGATCAGGGCCGCGAACCGCTCCGCGTCGGGCCCGGCGATCCCGCTCGCGCCGGAGGCTTCCCCCTGCAGGCTGAGCGTCAGGCCTTGAGCGTCCTGGCCGATCCGGCCGCTGGCGGCCAGGCGCGCCGACGCCAGCGCCAGGGCGCCCATGGCCAGCCGATCGGCGCGCGTCTCGATCTTCAGCGGGCCTTCAAGGCGCGCGCCTTGCGCGTCCGCCGCCAGGGCCAAGCTTTCCGACGCGCCTTGGCCGCGCAGGTTGCGCACCGCAACGCCGCCCGCGATCGCCTGTCCGGCGCGCAGCTCGGCGGTGGTCGCGCCGCGCAGGCTCAGCCGGCCATCACGCCGGCCGCCCACGACGCGGGCGAGCTCCAGCGCGAGGGTGGCGTCGCGGGCCTGCAGCGACGGGGTGGAAAGCCGTTCGCTGCGCAGGTCCGCGCGGCCCTTGCCCATGAAAGCGATGTCTTGCGGTCCGCCGTCCAGCCGTCCGTTCCAGGCGAGGTCGGCGTTCAGCCCTTCGGCCTGGCCCTCGCCCAGTCTGGCGGCCACTGCGCGCACCGACATCTGAGCCGCCAGCGGACCTTGCGCGGTCATGCGGCCGAGATCGGGGTAGGGCAGGTCGGCGCTGAGCGTGGCGGTGGCGCCGGCCAGGTCGGCCGCCTCGGTTTCCAGGCTGTTCAGCGCCAGGGTGACCTCGACGCTCAGGCGATCACCGCGCTTGCGGGCGGCGACGCTCGCGCCCTTGGCGTCGATGGCGAGATCCCGGACCGCATAGCGCAGCGGCGCAAGCCGCGCGTCCAGGCGCAGCAACTGGCCGTCATCCAGGCTGGCGTCGCCGGTGATCCGCGCGCGGCCGCCAGGCGTGGTCAGGTCCAGCCGGGCGTTCTCGACCAGCACCGCGGGACCGGGAACATCGGGCCGGCGCGGCGCCTTCAGGACCTCGTCGATCAGCGGCTGTAGAGCGCCCAGCCTCAGGCCCTTGGCGTCGAGGCTGGCTGCGATACGCGGCCGCACCAGGCGCACGGCCTTGGTCTGGATGTCGAACGCGCCCCCGCTCCAGGGCGTGGAGAGGTCATAGGCCACCTCCAGCCGATCGGCGGCGAAGATCGGCGCATTGCGCGGACCCAGGCGCACCTTGCCGACGAAGCCGGTGGCGTCGACGTCCTCCAGCTGCACGGCGGCCTCGATCCCGCGCTCGCGCAGCCAGGACTCGGCCAACTCCCGGCTGATTTCGCGCCGGCCCGACCAGACGACCAGGCCCGTGGCGATCAGGGCCAGCATCGACAGCGACACCGCCTCTAGGCCGATATCCACCAGGCGCGCGCGCGGGCTGGGCGCGGTTCTTGCCGCGGTGTCTGGTGTCGGTTCGGTCGAGGGTTCTGCCATCACGTCCTGGCGTCTGGTGTCCTAACAAAGCCCCCCGGCCAAGCTTTGGATCCCTATTTCTTGAAGCCCAGCACGTCCTGCATGTCGTAGAGGCCTGGCGGCTTGCCCTTGACCCAGACGGCGGCGGCGATGGCCCCGCGCGCGAACAGGCCCCGGTCGATAGCCGAGTGCGACAGGGTCAGGCTCTCGCTCTCGCCGGCGAAGATCACGCTGTGCTCGCCGATGATCCCACCGCCGCGCACCACCGAAAAGCCGATCGCGCCGTCCTGGCGCGGACCGGTGACGCCGTCGCGGCCCCGGTCTGAAACCTCCGCGAGGTTGACGCCTCGCCCCTGGGCGGCGGCCTCGCCCAGCATCAGGGCCGTGCCCGAGGGCGCGTCGATCTTGCGCTTGTGGTGGGCCTCGAAGACTTCGATATCCCAATCCTGAGCCGGCAGGGCGGCGGCCGCCTGGCGCACCAGGCCCATCAGCATGTTGACGCCCAGCGAATAGTTGCCCGAGCGGACGATGACGATCTGCTGCGCGGCCGCGTCGATGCGGGCCAGCTGCTCGTCCGAGAACCCGGTGGAGCCGATCACCAGCGCCGGACCGCCGTTCACGGCGGCCTCTTCGGCTAGGGCGACCGAGGCCTCGGGCAGGGTGAAGTCGATCACGGCGTCGGCGGCGGCCAGGGCGTCCTGACGCGCGATGAGGCCGTCGCCCTCGACGCCCGGACGCTCGAAGCGGGCGGCGACCACGGCGTCGCTCCGACCTTCCAGCGCCTGGGCGACGGCGCGACCCATGCGGCCGTTGGCGCCGGCGATCGCGATCTTCACGGGCTGGGACAAGACGGACTCCGGGAGAAAACTGACCTTGGGCAAATCACCTGTTCCGCCCCTTCAGGTCAACCTCACGCCGCCTTCCCCCAGGGCGCCGCGCTTGACGCAACGCCAAGTCCAACAAGCGTTTGCAGGGATTTTCGCGTTCTGACCCGGTTGTGACGCCCGGTCCCCGTCGCTACGGTGCGGACATATAAGGGCGTGTTCGCATCGATCGGCGCGCCCCTTCATCGACTTGCGCAGCAGGAATGGGAAACGCCGGATGAGCGACGCGGAACGCAAGACCTTCACGGACGCGGAGGCCCTGGCCTTTCACCGTCACCCGACCCCCGGCAAGATCGCCATCGTGCCGACCAAGCCGATGGCCACCCAGCGTGACCTCTCCCTGGCCTATTCACCGGGCGTCGCCGTCCCCGTCCACGCCATCGCCGCCGATCCGGACATGGCCTACGAGTACACCTCCAAGGGCAACCTCGTAGCGGTGATCTCGAACGGCACCGCGATCCTGGGCCTCGGCGACCTGGGGGCCCTGGCCTCCAAGCCGGTGATGGAAGGCAAGAGCGTCCTCTTCAAGCGCTTCGGCGACGTCGACTCGATCGATATCGAGGTCACCACCAAGGACCCCGACGAGATCATCACGGTGGTCAAGAACATCGGCGTCACCTTCGGCGGCATCAATCTGGAGGACATCAAGAGCCCCGAGTGCTTCCGCATCGAGACCGAGCTGCAGGAGCTGCTCGACATCCCGGTGTTCCACGATGACCAGCACGGCACGGCGATCATCTGCGCCGCCGGCCTGATCAACGCCTGCCACATCACCGGCAAGAAGATCGAGGACGTGAAGGTCGTGCTGAACGGCCCCGGCGCGGCCGGCATCGCCTCGCTGGAGCTGATCAAGGCGATGGGCGTGCGGGCTGAGAACTGCATCGCCGTCGACTCCAAGGGCGTGCTCTATCGCGGCCGCACCGAGGGTATGAACCAGTGGAAGAGCGCCCACGCGGTCGAGACCGACAAGCGCACGCTCGCGGAAGCCGTGGTCGGCGCCGACGTCCTGCTGGGTCTGTCGGCCAAGGGCGCCTTCACGCCCGAGATGATCGCCTCGATGGCCCCCAACCCGGTCATCTTCGCCATGGCCAACCCCGATCCGGAGATCACGCCCGAAGAGGTCAAGCGCGTGCGCAAGGACGCGATCATGGGCACGGGGCGCAGCGACTATCCCAACCAGGTCAACAACGTCCTGGGCTTCCCCTACATCTTCCGCGGCGCGCTGGACGTGCGGGCCCGTCGCGTGAACCACGAGATGAAGATCGCCTGCGCCCAGGCCCTGGCCATGCTGGCCCGCGAGGACGTGCCCGACGAGGTCGCCGCCGCCTATCACGGCCGCCAGCTGAAGTTCGGCCCCGACTACATCATCCCGTCGGCCTTCGACCCGCGCCTCATTTGGTACGTACCCCCGTTCGTCGCTCAGGCGGCGATGGACACCGGCGTCGCCCGCAAGCCGATCGCCGACATGGACGCCTATCGCGCGGGCCTGGCCCAGCGCCTGGATCCGACCGCCGGCTTCCTGCAGAAGATCTCCGGCTCGGTTCTGGCCAATCCCAAGCGCATCGTCTTCGCCGAGGGCGAGGACCCCAGCGTCATCCGCGCGGCCTACGCCTATCAGAGCGGCGGGTTCGGCAAGGCCATCCTGTGCGGCCGCGAGAACCTGGTGCACGAGAACATGCGCCTGGTGGGCCTGGATCCCGACACGGCGGGCCTGGAGATCATCAACGCCCGTCTGTCGGATCGAAACCCCGACTATGTCGACGCGCTCTATGCCCGCCTGCAGCGTCAGGGCTATCTGAAGCGCGACGTCCAGCGCCTGATCAACCAGGACCGCAACAGCTTCGCCGCCTCGATGGTCACCCTGGGCGAGGCCGACGGCATGGTCACCGGCGTCACCCGTAGCTTCGACCAGGCGCTGGAAGAAGTGCTGCGCGTCGTCGATCCCGCCCCCGGCGGCCGGATCATGGGCATGTCGGTGGTGCTGGCCAAGGGCCACACCCTGTTCGTCGCCGACACCAACGTCACCGAACTGCCCGAGGCCGAGGAGCTGGTCGAGATCGCCTGCGAAGCCGCGCGCGCCGTCAAACGCCTGGGCTTCAAGCCACGCGTGGCCTTCATGAGCTACTCGACCTTCGGCAATCCGATGGGCCTGCGCTCGGAAAAGGTCCGCGAGGCCGTGGCCATGCTCGACGAGATGGACGTCGACTTCGAATATGAGGGCGAAATGCCGCCCGAGCTGGCGCTCGATCCGGAGAAGCGCGCCAACTATCCGTTCATGCGTCTGACCGACAGCGCCAACATCCTGATCATGCCGGCCATCCACGCCGCCTCGATCTCGACCAAGCTGGTGCAGTCGCTGGGCGGGGCCACGGTGATCGGGCCGGTGCTGCTGGGCCTCTCCAAGTCGGTGCAGATCGCGCCGCTGTCGGCCTCGGTGTCCAAGATCCTGAACATGGCGATGATGGCCGCCTATGATCAGCCGGAGGAGAGCGGCGAGGGGTGATCGGGGAGCGGGACATTCGCTTACAATCCTCCCCCTAGCGGGGGAGGTGGCGCAAAGCGCCGGTGGGGGAAGTTCTGCGAGCTCAGCCTCTTCTCCCACCGTCGGCTGCGCCGACACCTCCCCCGCTCGGGGAGGATTGTCGCCGGCCCTTCCCCATCAAGAGATCCGGAATGGCGTCTTCACGCTGCAATGAGCATTGCTGGGGTTGCGCGGCGGCTTCCCCGCCCGTAACTCCCCGGCGATGAGCGTTTCCGCCCACGGGGCCAAGATCTGCGGACTGTCGACACCTGAGACGGTCAAGGCCGCCTTTGACGGCGGGGCCGCGTTCCTGGGCTTCGTCTTCTTCGACAAGAGCCCACGCAACCTCGCGCCCGAGACCGCCGCGCGCCTTGTGGAGCCGGTTCGCGGCCGGGGCGTGCAGACCGTGGCCGTCACGGTCGATCCCGACGACGCCCTGATCGACCGCCTGATGGCGACGATGCGGCCGGACCTGATCCAAGTGCACGGCAAGGAGACCCCCTCGCGGGTTCGCGAGATCGCCGCCCGCGCCGGCGTCGGGGTGATCAAGGCCTTCTCGGTCTCCGCCACGGCCGATGTCGATCAGGCGGCCGCCTTCGACGGCGTGGCCCAACACCTGATGTTCGACGCAAGGCCCGTGGAAGGCTCGGTCCTGCCCGGTGGCACCGGAGCCCGCTTCGACTGGGGCCTGCTGGCCGGGCGAGGTTTTTCGCGGCCGCATTTCCTGGCCGGGGGGCTTGATCCGTGGAACGTCGGTGAGGCCATCAAGACCTCCGGAACGCCCCTGGTGGACGTTTCTTCTGGCGTGGAGCGTGGTCCCGGCCTAAAGGACCCGGCTCTGATCTCGGCGTTTCTCGACGCCGTCAAACGCGCCAAAGACTGAAAAGCCCAGCTTGGAAGCCCTCGTGAACGCTCCTGCGAAACCCAATGACTACTCGGCCTATCCCGATGCGGAGGGCCGCTTTGGCGGGTTCGGCGGCCGCTATGTCGCCGAGACCCTGATGCCGCTGGTCCTGGACCTGGGCAAGGCCTATGCCGACGCCAAGGCCGATCCGGAATTCCAGGCGCAGCTGACGAGCTACAACACCCATTACGCCGGCCGGCCCAGCCCGCTCTATTTCGCCGAGCGTCTGACCGAGCACTTCGGCGGGGCCAAGATCTATTTCAAGCGAGACGAGCTGAACCACACCGGCTCGCACAAGATCAACAACGCCCTGGGCCAGATCCTTCTGGCCATGCGCATGGGCAAGACCCGGATCATCGCCGAGACCGGCGCTGGCCAGCACGGCGTGGCCACCGCCACCGTCTGCGCCCGCTTTGGCTTGCCCTGCGTCGTCTACATGGGCGCCACCGACGTCGAGCGTCAGAAGCCCAACGTCTTCCGCATGAACCTGCTGGGCGCGGAAGTCCGCCCCGTCAGCTCGGGCACGGGCACCCTGAAGGACGCCATGAACGAGGCGATGCGCGATTGGGTGACCAACGTGCATGACACCTATTACCTGATCGGTACGGCCGCCGGCCCGCACCCCTATCCGGTGATGGTCCGCGACTTCCAGAGCGTGATCGGCGCCGAGGCCCGCGAGCAGATCCTCGAAATGGAAGGCCGGCTGCCCGACGCGGTGGTCGCCTGCATCGGCGGCGGCTCCAACGCCATCGGCCTGTTCCACCCCTTCCTCGCCGACGAGGGCGTGCGCCTGATCGGCGTCGAGGCGGCCGGCCACGGCGTCAGGACCGACAAGCACGCCGCGTCGCTGACCGGCGGGCGTCCGGGCGTACTGCACGGCAACCGCACCTACCTCTTGCAAGACGACGACGGCCAGATCATCGACGCCCACTCGATCTCGGCGGGCCTCGACTATCCGGGCATTGGCCCCGAGCACTCGTTCCTGCACGACATCGGCCGCGCCGAATATGTCTCGACCACGGACAATGAGGCCCTGGAGGCCTTCAAGCTGTGCTCGACGCTGGAAGGCATCATCCCGGCGCTGGAGCCGGCCCACGCCCTGGCCCGGGTCGGCGAAATCGCCCAGGAGCTGGGCAAGGGCAAGATCGTGGTGATGAATCTCTGCGGTCGCGGCGACAAGGACATCTTCACGGTGGCCGAAGCCCTCGGGCGCAAGATCTAGGACCGACCTCGCGTGACCAAAGACCGTATCGACCGCCGCTTTGCGAGCCTGAAGGCTGAGAATCGCGCCGGTTTCGTGACCTATGTGATGGCTGGCGATCCCGACGCCGCCACGACGCTTTCGGTGCTCAAGGGCCTGCCGGCCGCCGGCGCGGATCTGATCGAGCTGGGCTTTCCCTTCTCGGATCCGATGGCTGAGGGCCCGACCATCCAGCGCGCCGCCCAGCGGGGCCTGAAGTCCGGCATGACCCTGCAGGGGACGCTGGACCTGGTGGCCGCCTTCCGCGAAGGCGACCAGGACACGCCGATCATTCTGATGGGCTATCTCAACCCGGTTCTGAACAAGGGCTTCGAGACCTTCGCAGCGCTGGCCGCCAAGGCCGGGGTCGATGGCTTGATCATCGTCGACTGCCCGCCGGAAGAGGCCGACCCGTTGTCGGACGCGCTGGAAGCCGAGGGCATCGCCCTGATTCGCCTGGCCGCCCCGACCACCGATGACGCCCGCCTGCCGATGGTGGTGCGCCGGACCTCGGGCTTTGTCTATTATGTCTCGGTGGCTGGGGTGACCGGCGTGAAGTCGGCCGACGCGGCCGATGTGGCTCCCGCCGTCGAGCGTCTGCGCAAGGCCTCGGGCCTACCCGTCGCCGTGGGCTTTGGCATCCGCACGCCGGATCAGGCCGCCGCCGTCGCCAAGGTCGCCGATGCGGCTGTCGTCGGCTCGGCCCTGGTCGATGAAATCGAGGCTGCGGCCCAGTTGAACGAAAACGTGACCGAGAAGGTTCTTCTCAAGGCGTCGGAGCTGGCTAAGGCTGTGCGTTCGGCGCGAGTCGGGACGAAGTGAGGCTTTAAGGCTATGGCTATGGCTGAACCCCAGGACCCGAAAAAGGGCGACAAGAAATCGGCGGAGCGCCGGGGCGGCGGCTGGCTGTCGCGGATCGCGCCCGGCGTGCGCGGCGCGTTCGCCAAGCGCGAGACGCCCGAGAACCTCTGGGTCAAATGCCCCGACACGGGCGAGATGATCTTCCGCTCCGACCTGGAGGCGGCCCTGTGGGTCACGCCGGCCGGTCGCCACATGCGGATCGGACCCGAAGCCCGCTTCAAGTTCACCTTCGATGACGGCCAGTACGAGGCCCTGCCGAGCCCGTCGGTGGTCGAGGACCCGCTGAAGTTCTCGGACGGCAAGCCCTACAAGGACCGCCTGGCCGCAGCCCGCAAGGCGACGGGCGAGCCCGACGCCATGGCCATCGGCTATGGCAAGGTCGGCGGAGTCGACGCCGTGGTGCTGGTCCAGGACTTCGCCTTCATGGGCGGCTCGCTGGGCATGGCCGCCGGTGAAGGCTTCATCGCCGCCGCCAAGGCCGCCCTGGAACGCCAGGTCCCGATGATCGCCTTCACCGCCGCCGGCGGCGCGCGGATGCAGGAAGGCGCACTGTCGCTGATGCAGATGGCCCGCACCACGCTGGCGATCAACGAGCTGAAGGACGCGGCCCTGCCCTACGTCGTGGTGCTCACCGACCCGACCACCGGCGGCGTCACCGCCTCCTACGCCATGCTGGGCGACATCCATCTGGCCGAGCCGGGCGCCCTGATCGGTTTCGCCGGTCCGCGCGTCATCGAGCAGACGATCCGCGAGACCCTGCCGCCGGGCTTCCAGCGGTCGGAATACCTTGTCGAAAAGGGCATGGTCGACCGCGTCACGCACCGCAAGGACCTGCCTGAGGTCCTGGGCTCGCTGCTAGGCACGCTGATGATGGGCCGCAAGCGCAAGGCGGCTTAGAGCGTTCTCATCCTCTCCCGTGAAACGGGGGAGGGGGACCGCGAAGCGGTGGAGGGGGCGTCAGCGCTTCCGCAGCGCCCCCTCCGTCACGTCGCCTATGGCGCCGCGCCACCTCCCCCGCTAGGCGGGTGAGGAGGGAGACGAGCATGACCGACCACCTCCGCGCCCACGACGCTGCGCTCGCGCGGCTCCAGGCGCTGCATCCCAAGCTGATCGACCTGTCGCTGGACCGGATGCGGCGGCTGTGCGCGGCCTTGGGCGATCCGCAGGATCGCCTGCCGCCGGTGATCCATGTGGCCGGCACCAACGGCAAGGGCTCGACGGTCGCCTATCTGCGGTCGATGGCCGAGGCGGCGGGTCTGAAGGTTCATGTCTTCACCTCGCCGCATCTGGTCCGCTTTTCCGAACGCATCCGCCTGGCGGGGACCCTGATCACCGACGCGCACCTGGCCGATGTGCTGGACCGCGTCGAGCAGGCCAATGCGGGTCAGCCGATCACCTTCTTCGAGATCACCACAGCCGCCGCCTTCGTCGCCTTCGCCGAGGTCCCGGCCGATCTCTGCATCGTCGAGGTCGGCCTCGGCGGCATTCTCGACGCGACCAATGTCGTCACGCCCAAGGTCAGCGTGATCGCCCCGGTCGATCTGGATCACCGCGAATTCCTCGGCGACACCATCGCTCAGATCGCCGGCGAGAAGGCGGGAATCATCAAGCCGGGCGCGCCGGCGGTTTCGGCCCGGCAGCATGAGGACGCCGAGCCCATCATCGAGGCCGCCGCCGAACGGGCCGGGGTTTCGCTGACCCTCATGGGGCGCGACTTCGACGCCTGGAGCGAGCGGGGGCGGCTGCTGGTCCAGATGGAGGAACGGCTGCTGGACCTGCCCGCCCCGTCGCTGCCCGGCGAGCATCAGTTCGCCAACGCCGGCCTCGCGGTCGCCGCCCTGCTGGCCCTGTCCGATCCGCGCATCGACGAGGCCGCCATGGCGCGGGGCCTGGAATCGACCATCTGGCCGGCCCGCTTCCAGCGCCTGACCGCCGGTCCGTTGGCCGAGCGCGCCAAGGCGGCGGACGCGGATCTCTGGCTGGACGGCGGCCACAATCCGCACGCCGGCCGCGCCGTCGCCCGCGCCGTCGCCGATCTCGCCGCTCGCGACGGCAGGCCGGTGGCGCTGATCTCGGGGCTTCTGGCCAACAAGGACGCCGCCGGCTTCTTCGGCGCTTTCCGGGGCGTAGCGAGCAAGGCCTTCACCGTGACCTTCGAGGGCCACGCCGCCGCCAGCGCCGCTGACACGGCCGCCGCCGCCGAGTTGGCCGGCCTGCGGGCTTGCGCCTGCGATTCGGTGGAAGAGGCGCTGGATCGCGCACTCCAGCTTGAGCCGGTCCCGCACGTGCTGATCTGCGGATCGCTCTACCTGGCCGGCGAGGTGCTGGCGATGAGCCCCGAGACGTGGCCGACCTGAGGGCGTAAGAGGGTCCCACGCCGATAGGGCGGCACGGCCCGGCGGACATTCTCGGTGGGCGCGCCCGTCCTGGCAGGAACCACCGATGGCCAAGGGTCAGAAAAAGTCGAACAAGGAAATCCGCAAACCGAAGGCCGAGAAGAAGCCGCCGCCGACGCCGGTCTCGCCGTTTATCGCGACAGGGAAAAAGTAGGTCCCTTCCTCATCCGAACTCCCCGGCGACATCCTGAGCCCTGAGCGGGTTCGCGCCGACCTCCCTTTCGGCAGGTGACGCGTCACGGGGTTCGATCTGGGTCCCGGCATCCGCCTGGAGGGTCAGGATCTCGCAACGCAAAACGCCCGCCCCGGCGAACCGGAGCGGGCGTCTTCAATTCAGCGCGCGGGGCCGATCAGGCCGGTTGCTGGACGCCGGCTTCGTTCAGCCATTCCAGGATCTTCTGCTTGGGCATGGCGCCGACCTTCATCGAGGTCATCTGGCCATCGCGGAACAGCATCATGGTCGGGATGCCGCGAACGCCGTAGCGCGACGGCGTCGTCGGGCTGTCCTCGATATTGACCTTGGCGATCGTCACCACGTCGGCCAATTCCTCGGAGAGCTGCTCCAGCGCCGGGGCGATCTGCTTGCACGGACCGCACCATTCGGCCCAGAAATCGACGAGGACGGGCTTGCTCGACTTCAGGACGTCGGCTTCGAAGGTGGCGTCGGTCACCGCAACGGTGCTCATGGTCTGCTCCAGTCTGGCGTCACGCCGCCGTTTCCGGCGCGGAGGACGCGATAAGGGGTCAAATCCGGAATCGTTCCGGAGGCTTGCATCAAGATGTAGGAGGACGCGAGACCCCCGGCAACGGGCTAGGTCAGCCGCGCCAGCGCCTGGGCCATCACCTTTTCTGGAACAGGCATCAGTTTGGGGCCGTCCGTCCACACCAGCGCCGCCTCCACTACGCGGCCCGGGAACACCTCGCGCAGCACAGCGGCGTAGACCGCCATCTGGGCCAGATAGGCGGTGTCGGCGTCCTCGATCTGATCGGGCGAGGGGCGGTTGGTCTTGTAATCCACCACCAGCACGCGGGCGTCATCAACCACCAGCCGGTCGACCCGTCCAGAGACCGCCAGACCCTCTGGCAGATGCGTGCTGGTCCCGGCCAAGGCGACCTCGGCGCGTGAATTGGGCCCGAACACCGCCGCGAACTGCGCGTCGTCGAGCACCCCGAACGCCGCGCTCGCCATCTCTTCCCGCTGAGCGTCGGTCAGGTCGCGCTCGGCCGCCAGGATGCGCCGCGCCGCGTCGGGTCGTTGGCTCGGCGGTAGGTCCGGCAGCAGCTGGAGAAGCTTGTGAATGAGCTCGCCGCGCCGATACCGGCCAAGACCGGCGACCCTGGCCAGGGGCGATGGCGCGGGGACGCGGGCGTTATCCTCTAGCCGCGACGGCGCGGCATAGCGGGCGGCGGCGGGCTCGGGCGTGGCCTGCGCCATGATCCAGACGGGCGGGGCGGCGACGGCGGCCTCGGTGGGGGCGACTCTCGGCGCGCTCAGCGGATCGGGGCCGTAGCGCAGGAACGCCGTGTCGCCGTCGCCGATCGTCCGCACGCCCGGCGCAATGTCGGGATGGGCGAATGCGGCGCGGGCCGCCGCGTACCAGCCGCCGACCTTGTCGTCCTTGGTGCGGGCGTCGATGCGGCCGCAGAGAATCAGCCGCTCGCGGGCCCGGGTGAGGGCCACATAGAGCAGGCGCAGGGCCTCTTGCGCCTCTTTGTCCTCGCGCAGCGTGCGCGCCTTGGCCGAGGCGGCGCAGTCGCCCTTGCCGGAGGCGCACCAGAGCAGGCCGCCGTCCTCGGTGACCAGCAGCGGCGAGCCGCCGGCGCCGCGTTTCACGGTGGTCTCGGGCAGGAAGACGATCGGCGCCTCCAGGCCCTTGGAGCCGTGGGCGGTCATCACCCGGACCTCGCGGCGGGCGCCTTCCATCTCGCGCTTGACGATGATGTCCAGCGCCGCGAAGTCGGCGACCAGGGCCTCCAGGTCGCGGACGCCGCGCTGCTCGGCCTCCATCACCTGGGCCAGGAACTCGTCCAGCGCCTCTTCAGCCTCGGCGCCCAGACGGGTCAGCACCTTGGCGCGGTGCGAGCGGCCGGAGGTGTCGGTCAGCCCCAGCCAGCCGGCGTAGAACTCGAACGGCTGGCGGCGGCGGCCTTCGACCAGCGCCCAGTCGAGAACGGCACGGGCGGCGGCCCATCCGGGGCGTTCCTCCGACCTGCGCACAAGTTCGGCCCAGAGCGTCGCCCGGCGCCCCTTGGCCAGCGCATAGACGTCGTCATCGCCAAGGCCGCAGAACGGTGCCTTCAACAGCGCCGCCAGGGTCAGGTCGTCATCAGGGAACAGGATGAACCGGCCCAGCGCCACCAGATCCTCGAAGGCGATGTGGCTGGACAGCGCCAGGCGGTCGGCCCCCGCCACCGGGACGCCACGCCGCTTCAGGGCGCGGATGATCTCCTCGAACAGCGCCTTGCGTCGGCGAACAAGGACGAGAATGTCGCCGGCATGGGCGGCGCGATGACGCCCAAGATCCTTGTCGAAGACCGCATCGCCGCGATCCAGGATCGCCTTGGTCTCGGCGGCGATCGCTTCGGCCAGGCGACGATTGGCGCTGCGCTCGCCCTCTTCGTCGAGCGGCCTCTCCCAGGCCTCGCGGTCCTCGCCGGGCAGTTCACGGGTCAGCGGCCAGAGGTCGACGCAACCAGGATGGCCGTGCCGGAACAGTTCGTGCCGAACCAGATCCTGGCCGACGGGGGGCGGCACCCCTTCGCGGGTGTCCGGATCGGAGAACAGGGCGTCGACGAAGCTCAGGACCTGGTGGGTCGAGCGATACGAGACCGTCAGCGGCACGCCCTTGCCGACCGCGCCGACCGCCTCGATCCGCGAAATATAGCCCTGGGTCTCTTCCAGCAGACGTGTCGGGTCGGCGCCCTGGAACGAGTAGATCGACTGCTTCTCGTCGCCGACCACGAACAGGGTCCGCTCGGCGCGGCGGCCGCTCCAGCCTTCGGACGTCTCGCCGACGAAGAAGTCGGCGGTCAGGGCGCGCAGGATCTCCCACTGCTCGGGCGCGGTGTCCTGCGCTTCATCAAGCAGAATGTGGTCGATGCCGCCGTCCAGCTTGTAGAGCACCCAGGCGGCCTCGACCTTCTCGGTCAGCAGCAGCCGCGTCTTGTCGATCAGGTCGGTGAAGTCGAGCGCGCCACGCGCTTCCTTCTCGATCCGATGGGATTCGACATAGAGCGCCGCCAGTCGCAGCGCGTCGGCCGTGTCTTCGGCCACCTTGGCGGCGCGGACCTGTTCGCGGGCGGCCTCCAGCTTGGCCTGCTCCAGCAGGAGGGCCTCGCGCAGGTCCTCGCGGCTTTTCAGGCCCGAGGTCTTGGCCGGCCAGGTCGCGGGCGTCCCCTCGCCGCCTTCGGTGAAGAGGGCGCGCAAGGCCAGGTCCAGCGTGGCGTCCGGGTCGCGGGCTACGGCGGCGAGGGCTTCAGCGTACTTGGCGTCCTGCTTGCCGCCGCCGTCGAACAGCACGGTCGCTGCGGCGCGCCAGGCGGCCAGATCCAGTCGCCGCATGGCCTGGGTCCCGAGGTCGACGGCCGAGGTCGGTTGCTCGAAGCCGCAGCGCGACCAAGCATCTGCGACGGCTTCTGAAAGACCGCCACACGCCTGGATGTGGGTCATGATCTGGCCACGCCGAGCTTCAAAGCCGGCGAACATCGCCTCGAAGCTCTGGAAATCCAGCGCGACCGAAAACCGGGCGTAGGCTTCGGAGAAAGCGTCCTCGTGACGATCGACCCAGCCGGCGGTGGCGCGACGGGCGGCGCGGGCGATGGCGGCGCCGGCCTGGTCGTCCATCACGGTGAAGCCTGGCGAGACCCCGGCCTCCAGCGGAAAGCGCCGCAAGAGCTTCTCGCAGAAGGCGTGGATGGTCTGGATCTTCAGGCCGCCCGGCGTCTCCAGCGCCTTGGCGAACAGGGCCCGGGCGTCCGAGAGGCCCTTGGCGTCATAATAGGCGTCGGCCTCGCCGACCAATTTGACCAGTTCGGTGCGTAGATCCGTGTCGCTGGTCACCGACCACTTGCCCAGCCGGTCGAACAGGCGGCGCTGCATCTCGGCGGCGGCGGCCTTGGTGTAGGTCACGCAGAGGATCGCCTGCGGCTCGACCCCGGCCAGCAGCAGGCGGGCGACGCGGTCGATCAGCGTCTTGGTCTTGCCTGAACCGGCGTTGGCGGTGACGAAGGCTGAGATCGTCGGGTCGGCGGCGATGCGCTGAGGATCGTGCGTCATAATCCTCCCCCCGTGGGGGAGGCGGTCCGGAGGACCGGCGGGGGGAGGAGTAGTCCCACCCACAACGCTTCCCCCTCCGTCGGCTGCGCCGACACCTCCCCCTCTGGGGGGAGGATTTGCGAGAACGCGCTCATTCGCCTTCTCCGTCGTCGCCGCTGGTCGACCATTCGAACACGCGCGCCAGGTGCGCATAGTCGCCGGGGTGCTCCTTGACGAACTGCGGCGCGACCCGCGAGCGGTACGGCTCGTCCGGGTCGTCATAACGGGCGATCAGGGACGACAGGCCCTCCAGCGCCTTGCGCGCAGCCTCCTCGCTTGCGCCGTCGCCCTTGGCCCGGACCTGCTCCTCACCCGCGGGGCGTCGGCCCGTGACGCGGACATAGGTCAGGTCGCCGGGCGTCGGCTTGCCGAGATCCGGGAACCCGCCGTTCATCAGAATCGCCGCCGTCAGGGTCAGCTGCGGCGAGAAGCCGGTGTCGACCTGCTTCTGCGACGGCGCGGCGCCGGTCTTGTAGTCGAGAATGTGGGCGGTTCCGTCCGGCGTCGGCTCGATACGGTCGGCCTTGGCGGTCAGCGTGAACGGGCGGCCGTTGATGACGAGGTCCAGCTTGCCCTCGGCCTCGACGACGATGCGGCGCACATGGGCGCGGCGCTGGCGCTCCCAGTCGGCGACCCAGGCGGCGGCCTCGCGGGCCAGGGCTTTCTCGCGGGCCAGGGCGGTGGGCGGCATGCCGGCGCTGACCAGGGCGTCGACATAGAGCTTCTCGAAAGCCGACGCCGCTTCGGCCGGCACGGCGTCGGGATAGAGCTCGGCGAACGTTTCGAAGGCGGCGTGGATGGCGGTGCCGCGCGCCCGCGCCTCGACCGGTTCGTCGGGTCGCTCCAGCGGATAGAGCTTGAGGATGTCCCGCGCCCAGACGGCGTAGGGGTCGCGGGTCAGGGCCTCGACGCGCGTCACCGCCATCTTGCGTGGGCGGTCCTCAACGGGCGGCTTGGGCGCGGGGCGGCCGATCGGCGTATAGGGCCCCGGCGCGTCCAGGGCGCGGACCCAGTCGGTCACATCATCGCGACGCGGCAATTCGAGGCCCGCGCCAGCGGCCAGGGTCTTCAGGCGCCACAGCCAGCGCGATTCGACGGCCGGCGCGCCGCCGCGCCGCTCGCAATGGACCAGAACCACGTCCGGCGCGCTGGCGGCTTGGGCGAAGTCGTGGGCGGTCAGGCCGATCCGGCGCTCGGGCGGCGGCAGGCCCAGGCGCTGGCGCATCGGCCGCGACAGGAACGGATCGATCGGCGCACCTTGCGGCCAGACGCCTTCCTCCAGCCCTGCGAGCACCAGGCGGTCGGCGCGCACCAGCCGCGCCTCGATGGCGCCGAGGATGCGCAGACGCGGATGCGTCGCCCCGCCCACGCGGACGGTCTCCTCATTGACCAGGCGGTCGAGAATATCGGCGAAGGCCTGGGGCGAGGCGTCGGGCAGGGGCTCGCCGTCCTGGATCAGGGCGGCCATCAGCGTTCCCAGGCACTCGCCGGCGTTGCCCGCCCAGAGACGATGGGGCGCGATCAGCGACTCCAGCGCCTCGACCAGAGCCTGGGCCGCCCGGGCGGGGGCGGCGTGCTTTCCGCCGCCATAGGGCGCAGCGGCATGGTCCACGGCGGCGAGGATGCGTTCGGCCAAGGCCAGGGCGTCCGGCGCGTCGCGAAGGCGCGCGCGCAGTCCATCGGCCGAACCGGGCGCTGCGCCGCGCAAGCCCTTGCGCTCCAGCAGCGCGGCGGCGGGCGCCTCATCCTCGCCTAGGACGAGCGGATGCTTGGCGAAGGCCAGCAGGCGAACCGGGTTGAGGGGCTCCTCGACGAGCCTCGCCAGGTGCAAAGCCAGGATCGCCGCCCCAGCGGCGGCCAGCGGCGCGCCGGCCGAGCTGTCGGGGATGACGCCCCACCGCTGCAGGCGAGTCATGACCCGGCGCGCCAGGGTCTGGTCGGGGGTGACGAGGGCCGCCGTGCGGTCTGGATGCTCTAGAGCCTCGCGCAGCAGGAGCGCGCAGGCGCCGGCGGCGTCCTCCTCGGCGCGGGCGGCGATGACCGAGAACCCCTTCAGTCCTTCGGCGATCGGGTCGAGGCCGGGAGCCTCGGCGCGCAGGGCGGCGATCTGGCTCAGCCAGTCGGCGGTGGCTTCGGCGGGACGCAGCGCCTCGTTGACGATGCGACGCCGCCAGCGGCCGCGGCTGTCGACCTCGGGAACCCAGGCGCGGACCTCGGCGCGCGAGACGCCGGCGCGGTCCAGCAGGCGCTTCATCGCCCCCTGCGGATGCTGCTCGCCCTGGGAGCCCTCGATCTTGGCCCAGGCGGTGTCTGCGAGATCCTCGTCCAGGCCCGGCAGCACCACGGCCCCCTTGGGCGCGGCGGCGATGACCCGCAGCAGGTCGGCGGTCGCTGGCGCGGTGCCGGTCGAACCGGCGGCGACCAGCACCTCGGTCGGCGGGTTGTCGCGCCACTGGGCCTCAAGAGCGCGTAGCAGTCGCACGCGACGTTCGGAGACGTCGATCAGACCAAGATCATTCAGGCGCGCCGACCAGGCCCGCAGCACGGACCGCAGGAACCGGGCCGAGACCTGCCAGTGCTGGGCCAGATCGCCCTCCGCCAGGCCGTCCAGCTTATCGTCGAAATTCACTTCCTCGATCTGGCAGCTGTCGAGAAACTCGCTGAGCGCCTTGGCCAGTTCCAGCGCCTGAACAGGGCCGGGCTTGAACGACAGCTTGTCGCCGTGGTCGGTCACCAGCCTCGCCAGTTCGAACCGCCGCCGCCGCGACGAGATCGCCGGCGGCAGAGTCAGGGACAGCTCCCCCGGCTCGAACGGCGGCTCGCCTTCGTCCAGATCGCCCAGCGGCCGGATCTGCGGCAGCAGCAGCGCCCGCCCGCCGCCGACGGCCAGGAAGGCGTCGGCCAAGGCTCGCGCGCCCCGGCGGGTCGGGGTCAGCACCGTGGCGCGCGGCAGCGCCTCGGGCCCCAGCGGCTCCAGCGTATTCAGAAGACCGCGCGCCAAATCGTCGACGAACGGGCGGTGCGCCGGGATCGAATACCAGCGCGGCCCTTCACGGTCGAAGAACGGCGCGGACCCGCTCATGCCTCGGCGAGCCTGGCTTCGGCCGCGAGCTTGGCCTGCGGATCGCCGACATGCATCCAGAGGCCCTCGGGGGCTACGCCGTGGACCCGGCCCTCGGTGGCCAGACGTTTCCAGAGCGGCAGCAGCGAAAACGGCCCGTCGGGACCATCGGCCGTGATCTCCGGCTTGCAGATATGAACGCCGACATAGACGAGCGGCGCGATCTCTCCGGCGTCCTTGAAACGCACCACGCCGTCGGCGCTGAGGAACACATCGCCTGTGTCGTGGAAGCCCAGCGAGCCGGTGGTCGAGGCCAGCATCAGGCACACGTCCATCCGCTTAGGATCCCAGGCGGCGGCCACCGCGTCGACGGCGGCGCCCGCGTGTTCGATCCAGATCGAGTCGATATTGGCGACGAACACCGGCGCCTCGCCCAGCAGGGCCAAGGCGTACTTGATCCCGCCGCCGGTCTCCAGCGCCTGGGCGCGCTCGTCGGAAATGATGATTCGGGGGGCGAGGCCCTTGGCCTGGCGGGCCCGCAGGTGCGCCTCCACCAGATCGGCGAAGTAGTGGACGTTGACCACGGCCGTCTCGACGCCGGCCGCGACGAGCCGATCTAGCATGTGGTCGATCAGCGCCTTGCCGGCGACCTCGACCAGGGCCTTGGGCCGGTCATTGGTCAGGGGGCGCATGCGGGTGCCAAGGCCTGCGGCCAGCACCATGGCCATCTTGGGCGCCTTGCTCATCGACGCGTCTCCACGGGCACGTAGCGATCAAACCACGCTTTCAGCTCGGCCAGGGCGGGGTCGGCGAAGCAGACGTCCAGATAGACCCACAGACGCGGAATGAAGTCGGCGTAGCGGGGCTTGCCGTCGCGGGTCACCAGGCGGGCGAAGATGCCCAGGATCCGGATGATGTTGAGCGCGCCCAGCGCATGGTAGTCGGCCAGGAAGGCGGTGCGGTCCAACTCGGGGCGGGCGGCGAGATAGCGTTCGAGGCAGGCGGCCTCGCGCTCCGGCGAGACAGTGCGGCGGGCGTCGTGTAGCAGCATGGAGAGGTCCCAGGCCGGATGGGCCAGCACCGCGTCCTGAAAGTCCAGCATGCCGACCCGGGCCGCGCCGTCGCGCTTGGGCAACCAGATCAGGTTCTCGGCGTGATAGTCGCGATGGCAGAAGACGGTCGCGTCGGCCTCGCCCTTGGCCCGGATCGGCGCCCAGATCGCTTCCCATTCGGCCAGCGCCGCCGCATCGAAGGTGATGTCGCGGAACCTTGGCTGCCACTCGATGAAGATGTCGTGCGCGGTCTTCAGGGCCAGATCGTCATAGGTCAGCAGCGGCCAGGTCGAGCCGTCGTAGCTGAGGACCTTTGGCGTCGAAGCCGCGTGGATCGCCAGGAGGCCATCGATCGCGGCGTCATAGAGTGGAGCCTCATCGGTTCCGGCCTCGATCAGGCGCGCATAGAGATCATCGCCAAGGTCCTCCAGCACGGCCAAGCCTGCGGCTGGGTCTGCGGCCAGAACCTTGGGAGCCGATAGGCCTTGGGCGTTGAGCCACCCCGCGCAGGCCACGAAGGCGTCCACGCGGCCGGCCGCCAGGCGCGCCAGAGCGTTGTAGCCCAGAGCGGCGCGCTCGGCCGGCGAGGCGTCAGGCGGGCAAGGGGCGGTTTCGACCGAGGGCGGCTGGTCCATGAACATGTAGCTTTGCTCGCCCCGATGCAGCCGCTCATAGGCGCGGGTCGAGGCGTCGCCGCCCAGCGACTCGCGGCGGACGTCGCCGAAGCCGTTGGCGGACAGGAACGCGGCCTTGGCCGCCTCGCGTTCAGAGCTCAAGGTCACGTCCTTCGAAATCGCCGTGCGCCACGATGACGGCGCGTCGGGCGTCGCCGTCCAGGGCGATGTCTATATCGAGCCGAGTCCGGGGCAAACGGCCTTCCAGGCGCTGGGGCCATTCGATCAGGGCGACGCCGCCGTCGAGCGCTTCGTCCAGTCCGATCTCGTAGGCCTCGTCGGGATCCGAAAGGCGATAGAGGTCGAAATGGGCCAGGGGGAACTTCGCCGTCTCATAGAACTGAACCAGCGTGAAGGTCGGGCTGGGGACCTCCTCGTCCGGCGTCGTCAGAGCCCGGATCAGGGCCCGGGCCAGGGTCGACTTGCCGGCGCCGAGCGGGCCGGTCAGGCAGAGGGCGTCTCCCGGGCGAAGGGCGCGGGCCAGCGTCCGGCCCAGCGCCTGGGTCGCGGCCTCGTCGGCGAGGGAAAGGGTCTTCACGTCAGGGGGCTCGTCGGCTCGTTCGGCAGTTGACGCTCCACATAGCGCTTCAGGACCTCGGTGGCTTGCTCAGCGTCTCGCGGCAAGGCCTCCGGATCAACGGGCGGCCCGATGGTCAGCGAGAAGCGCCGTCCCTTCTTGTTCAGCAGTTCGTGGAACAGAGTGATGTCCCGAAGCTCGCGCGAGAGACGGCCGAACAGGTGGAAAAGGGTCGACCAGGGCCCCTCCAGGTGAATGGGCGCGATCGGCGCACCATACTTGCGCGCGATTGAGACGGCCGAGGACATCCAAGGCGGATCGCTGAGCCGCCCTTCCGCATCCGTCACCGCCAGCCGTCCGGCGGGGAAGATCATAAGCGCCCTTTCGGCCTCCATCGCCTCGCGGGTCATGGAGAGGGTCAGGCGCATGCGCTCGCGGCTGCGCTTCTCCTCGACCCATTCGACGGGGATCAGGACGTCGTCGAAGCGTGGGCAAACGCGGTGGGCGTCCGCATTGGCGTAGAAGACGAGGTCCGGACGATGGGTCTTTAGGGCGTCATAGACAGCCACGCCGTCCCCGATGCCGGTCGGATGGTTGGCCACGATCACGACGCGGCCCTCGGCGGGCAGATGCTCAAGGCCGCGGATCTCGACCTTCAGCGACAAGAGCCGCGACACATGATCGAGCGCCGCCTGGCCGCCCATCGTCTCGATGGTCTCAGCCATGGTCCGCGCCTTGCGATAGTCGAGCAGGCGATAAAGAGCGGGCTTCAGCAGCGGCCAGGCCGGCGAGCCCGTCAGCCTTGGGGCGCGTTCGGCGATCAGGGTGTCGATGATGTGGGGCTCAGCGGATTGGCCCGCTTGGACCGCCCCGGCGGCCGGAACATGAACCATGGGTCGAGCTTAGGCGCGGTGATCGGTTCTGTCAGCGCCCTCTTGCTCCGGGCGCGGCGAACGCGCTAACCGCAATCCTTGATGCCGACTTCCCTTCGCACCGCCTATCGCGAGCGCCTGGCCCAGGGCGAGATCAGGCCCGACGTCGCCCAGGCGGCCGCGGTCGAGGCCCTGTCGCGCCTGGAGGCCGATCTCGACGCCGCCGGCGAGCCGGGCTTCTCGTTCTTCGGTCGCAAGCCCAAGAGCCAGCGCGGCGTCTATCTGTGGGGCCCCGTCGGTCGCGGCAAGTCCATGGTCATGGATCTCTTCTTCGACAGCGCGCCCGTGGCCAAGAAGCGCCGTATCCACTTCCACGCCTTCATGGCCGAGGTCCACGCCGACATCGACGTCTGGCGCAAGGGCGATGCCGCCACCCGCAAGGCGCGGTTTGGCCAGTCCAAGGGCGATGATCCCGTCGCGCCCACCGCCGAGCGGATCGCCGGCGAAGCGCGCCTGCTGTGCTTCGACGAGTTGCAGGTCACCGACATCGCCGACGCCATGATCCTGGGACGGCTCTTCGAGGCGCTGTTCGCGCGCGGCGTCACCCTGGTGGCGACCTCGAACCGGCCGCCGGAGGATCTCTATAAGGACGGCCTGAACCGTCAGCTCTTCTTGCCCTTCATCGACATGCTAAAGTCGGCGATGGACGTCGTGGCGGTGCGGGGGCCGGTCGATTTCCGCCTGGATCGCCTGCGCGCGGCCCGCACCTGGTTGGCGCCGAACGACAAGGCGAGCCAATCCGCGTTCGACCGGCTCTGGGCCGACATGCTGGACGGCGCGCCTGAGACGGGCGCGACTCTCGAGGTGCTGGGACGGAAGATGCGCCTGCCCCGCGCGGCGGGTGGCCTGGTGCGCTCGTCCTTCGCCAGTCTGTGCCAGCAAGCCCTCGGCTCGCAGGACTATCTCGCGATCGCCGAGCGCTTCCACACACTCTTCCTTGAGGACGTGCCTTGCCTCACGCCGGCGCGCCGTGACGCCGCGCGGCGCTTCAACACCCTGGTCGACGCGCTCTATGAAGCCGACGTCAAACTGGTGGCGCTGGCCGAAGCCGAGCCGGAGCAGCTCTATCCGGAGGGGGAGGGGGCCTTTGAGTTCGAGCGGACCGTCTCGCGCCTGCAGGAAATGCGGTCCGCCGACTATGTCGGTCGAGTCAGGGATTAGGAGGCGGCGATGTCGGTCAAGGATCGGGTTCGGGTTCGCGAAACCAGACTGCTCTCCGACAACTGGTACGTGCTGCGGACCACGACCTTCGACTGGAAGCGCCGGGACGGAACCTGGCAGACCCAGTCGCGCGAGCACTACGATCGTGGCAACGGCGCTGTCCTTCTTCCCTACAATATCGAGAACCGGACGGTGCTGCTGGTCAAGCAGTTCCGCTATCCGGCCTTTGTGAACGGCTGCGACGACCTCTTGATCGAAGCCGCAGCCGGCCTGCTCGACGACGCCGAGCCCGAAGTCCGTATCCGAGCGGAGGTCGAGGAGGAGCTGGGCTACCGCCTAGGTGAGGTCCGCAAGGTGTTCGAGGCCTTCATGAGCCCCGGATCGGTGACCGAGATCCTGCACTTCTTCGTCGCCGAGTACGATGCGGCCATGCGCATCAGCGACGGCGGAGGCCACCCCAATGAGGGCGAAGACATCGAGGTCCTGGAGATGACGATGGAGCAAGCTCTGGCCATGATCGCGGACGGCCGTATCCGCGACGCCAAGACGATCATGCTCCTCCAGCACCTGGCCCTTACAGTGCTGCGCGCGGCTTAGACCTCGCGTTGTTGGCGAGGGCCTGCGCCTCAAGCCCTGGGACGCGCTCGTCGACCCGCCAAGGTGAGGAATTGCGAACGTTTCTCAACAGGGCGCCGTTTAATTGACACCCCCGCCCTCGCGCTTAAAAGCATCCCGCAACGCACAAAGGCTACTGGGGTTGGACCTCTCATGACCGACACGAGCCGGGGGCTGCCTGAGCGCCCGATGTCGCCGCACCTGCAAGTGTGGCGCTGGCATATCACGATGGCCTGCTCGATCCTCCACCGCGGTTGCGTCGTTGGCCTCTGGGCCGGCGCCGTGATCCTTGCGGGCTGGGCCGCCGCTCTCGCCGCCGGGCCCGACGCCTATGCAAGCTATGTCGGCTTGCTGGGTTCGCCGATCGGCAAGCTTGTCCTGCTGGGCGAGACCTTCGCGGTCTTCTTCAACGTCGCCTACACGATCCGTCAGACCTTCTGGGACGCCGGCAAGGGCTTCGCTCCCCGCACGTCCGACATGACCGGCGCCATGGCCATCGCTTTTGCGGTGGTGGCGACGATCGTGACCTGGGTCATCGCCGGCGGCATCGGAGCTTTCTGATCATGAGCAAGAAAGAACTTTTCCAGCCCCAGCAGTTCCGCACGCCGCTGTCGCGCGCTCGGGGCATGGGCGCGTCGCGCCATGGCGTCAGCCACTTCATCACCGAGCGCGTCTCGGGCCTGGCGCTGGCGCCGTTGACGGTGTGGGGCGTCTATTCGGCCCTCAAGCAGGTGCGCGCGCCGCATGACGTCGTCGTCCAGTGGATGGCCCAGCCCGTCAACGCCGTTCTCCTGAGCCTGCTGCTGATCGCCGCCCTCGTGCACCTTCAGAGCGCTGTGCAGGTCGTGATCGAAGACTATATCGAACGCTTCACCACCAAGACCGCCCTGGTGATTGGCAACCTGTTCGTCTGCGTGCTGGCCGGCGCCGTGGGGGTCTTCTCGATCCTCAAGGTCGCCCTGACCGTGACCGGAGCCCATTGATGTCGGCCTACAAGTTTATTGATCACAAGTTCGACGTCGTCGTCGTCGGCGCCGGCGGCTCGGGCCTTCGCGCCGCGCTCGGCGCCGCCCAGGCCGGTCTGAAGACCGCCTGCATCACCAAGGTGTTCCCGACCCGCAGCCACACCGTGGCGGCGCAGGGCGGCATCTCGGCCTCGCTGGGCAACATGAGCCAGGACGACTGGCGCTGGCACATGTTCGACACCGTCAAGGGTTCGGACTGGCTGGGCGACCAGGACGCCATCGAGTACCTGACCCGCAACGCGCCTGCGGCGGTCTATGAGCTCGAGCACTGGGGCGTGCCCTTCTCGCGGACGCCCGACGGCAAGATCTATCAACGCGCCTTCGGCGGCATGACCAAGAACTTCGGCGAAGGCCCGATCCAGCGCACCTGCGCGGCGGCCGACCGGACCGGTCACGCCATGCTGCACACGATGTATGGCCAGTCGCTGGCTCACGACACCGAGTTCTTCATCGAGTACTTCGCCCTCGACCTGATCATGGACGACGGCGTCTGCCGCGGCGTGACCGCGTGGAAGCTCGACGACGGCACCCTGCACCGCTTCCAGGCCCAGATGGTGGTTCTGGCGACCGGCGGTTACGGCCGCGCCTACTTCTCGGCGACCTCGGCCCACACCTGCACGGGCGACGGCAACGCCATGGCGCTGCGCGCCGGCCTGCCGCTGCAGGACATGGAATTCGTGCAGTTCCACCCCACCGGCATCTACGGCGCCGGCTGCCTGATCACGGAGGGCGCGCGCGGCGAAGGCGGCTACCTGACCAACTCGGAAGGCGAGCGCTTCATGGAGCGCTATGCGCCGACCGTGAAGGATCTGGCCCCGCGTGACATGGTCAGCCGCGCGATGACCATCGAAATCCGCGAAGGGCGCGGCGTGGGTCCCAACAAGGACCACATCTTCCTGCACCTGGATCACCTGGATCCGAAGATCCTGCACGAGCGCCTGCCGGGCATTTCGGAAACGGCCAAGGTCTTCGCCGGCGTCGATGTGACCAAGGCGCCGATCCCGGTCCTGCCGACCGTGCACTACAATATGGGCGGCATCCCGACGAACTATCACGGCGAAGTCGTCACCAAGTCGGGCGACAATCCCGACCAGGTGATCCCGGGCCTGATGGCCGTGGGCGAGGCCGCCTGCGTGTCGGTGCACGGCGCCAACCGCCTGGGCTCAAACTCGCTGATCGACCTTGTCGTGTTCGGTCGCGCTGCGGCGCTGCGTTGCGCCGAAATCCTCAAGCCGGGCGCCAAGCAGCCGGAACTGAAGGACGTCCAGACCGACGCCCACCTGGCGCGCTTCGACGGCTTCCGTAACGCCTCGGGCTCGACGGGCGCCGCCGAATTGCGCCTTGAAATGCAGAAGGCGATGCAGGAAGACGCCGCCGTGTTCCGCACCGGCGAGAGCCTGGACAGCGGCGTTGCGCGGCTGCAGGCCGTCTGGGACAAGAAGGCCGACCTCAAGGTCAGCGATCGGGGTCTGGTGTGGAACACCGACCTGATGGAAACCCTCGAGTTCGACAACCTGATCGGTCAGGCGGTCGTGACGGTGAACGGCGCGGCCAACCGCACCGAAAGCCGCGGCGCCCACGCCCGCGAGGATTTCTCGGATCGCAACGACACCGAATGGATGAAGCACACCCTGGCGTGGCTCGAGCTCGACACCGGCAAGGTGAAGATCGACTACCGCCCGGTCCACAGCTACACCATGTCGGACGACATCGCTTACATCCCGCCGAAGCAACGGGTCTACTGAGGGTACGATGGTCGAACTCGCACTCCCCAAGAACTCGCAGGTCAAGTCGGGCAAGCATTGGCCCGCCCCGGCCGGCGCCAAGAAGGTCAAGACCTTCAAGATCTATCGCTACGACCCGGAAGCGGGTGGCAACCCGCGCTGGGACACCTACGACGTCGATGTCGACGCCGTCGGGCCGATGGTCCTGGACGCCCTGCTCTATATCAAGAACACCATCGACCCGACCCTGGCCTTCCGCCGGTCGTGCCGGGAAGGCGTTTGCGGCTCGTGCTCGATGAACATCGGCGGTCGCAACACCCTGGCCTGCACCCACGGCTGGGCCGAGGTCCCGGGCAAGGCGGTGCAGATCAGCCCGCTGCCACACATGCCTGTGGTTAAAGACCTGATCCCGGACCTGACGCTGTTCTACGCGCAGTACGCCTCGATCGAGCCGTGGCTGCACACCGACACGCCCGAGCCGCAGGCCGAGTGGAAGCAGTCACCGGAAGACCGCGAGAAGCTCGACGGCCTCTATGAGTGCATTCTCTGCGCCTGCTGCTCGACCTCCTGCCCCAGCTACTGGTGGAACGGCGACAAGTATCTGGGCCCGGCGGCGCTGCTGCACGCCTATCGCTGGCTGATCGACAGCCGCGACGAGGCCACCGGAGACCGCCTCGATGCGCTTGAGGATCCCTTCAAGCTCTATCGCTGCCACACGATCATGAACTGCGCTCAGGTCTGCCCCAAGGGGCTGAACCCCGCCAAGGCGATCGCCGAAATCAAGAAGATGATGGTCGAGCGCGTCGTCTGACGCATCCTCCAGGACAAGAAATATGGGGCGGCTTCGGAGACGAGCCGCCCCATATGCTAAGTACGCAAGGCGTCCGGGCGCTGTATCGCAGACACTTTCCCCGACGCATTCTGCATCCGCCTCTATCGAAGGCGCTTGCCAATAGGTGACGCCGGCGTCATTTTTGACGAAAGGGAGGGCGTCATTGAGCGCTAACGTCAATCAGAACGCATGCGTCGTTATCGTCGGCGCGGGTCACGCGGGCGGTTCAGTCGCCGCGTTCCTGCGCCAGTATGGTCACGAGGGCCGGATTGTCCTGATCGGGGACGAGCCGCTGCTGCCCTATCAACGCCCCCCGCTTTCCAAAGCCTGGCTGAAGGGTGAGGCGGACGCCGACTCGCTGTCGCTGAAGCCCGCCGACTGGTACGCCGAAAACAATGTGATGCTGCGTCTCGGCGGCGTCGCCGAACGGATCAACCGTTCGGAAAAGACCGTGACCCTGGCCTCGGGCGAGGTGATCTCCTACGATTTTCTGGTGCTGGCCACCGGCGCGCGGGCCCGAGAGCTGCCGATCCCCGGATCGGACCTCGCCGGCGTTCTGGCGCTCCGCACAGCCGCCGACGCCGAACTGCTGAAGAACGCCCTGGGTCCGGACAAGCGCCTCGCCGTCGTCGGGGGCGGCTATGTTGGCCTTGAGGCCGCCGCCTCGGCGCGCGCTCTGGGCAGCCATGCCATGGTGATCGAGCGCGAGAGCCGTGTTCTGGCGCGCGTCGCTTGCGAGACGCTGTCGCACTTCTTCCAAGATTATCACGGCAAGCACGGCGTCGCGTTCGAGCTGAACGCCGGCGTCGCGGCCTTCGAAGGCCATGAGGGCCACGTGACGGGCGTGCGCTTCACCGATGGCCGGGTCGTGGCGTGCGATGTCGCCCTCGTCGGTGTGGGCGCGGTTCCGAATGATGAGCTGGCCAAGGACGCCGGGCTGCCGACCGTCAATGGCGTGGTGGTCGATCTCGACGCGCGGACAGATGACCCGTCGATCTTCGCGATCGGCGATGTCAGTCACCGCCCTTTGCCCCTCTATGACCGACAGTTTCGACTGGAGAGCGTTCCGAACGCGCTCGAACAGGCCAAGCAGGCGGCGTCGGCGATTCTGGGCCGGCCAGGACCGGCGCCCGAGACGCCCTGGTTCTGGTCGGACCAGTATGACCTCAAGCTGCAGATCGCCGGGCTGCCCTTCGACGCCGATCGCCAGGTGGTGCGCGGCGACGTGGCGGCGGCGAAGTTCGCGGTCTTCCATCTGAAGGGAGACCTGGTTCAGGCCGTCGAGGCGGTGAACGCTCCGCCCGAGTTCATGGCCGGCAAGCAACTGATCGCCAAGCGCACGCCGGTCGACGTCAACAAGCTCGCCGATCCGTCGGTGTCCATGAAAGAGGTGGCGGCCTAAGGTCGCCCCATAGAGAGAGCCTTCCAGGGGTAACGGGAAACAAATGGCCAAGATCACCTACATCCAGCACGACGGCGCCGAGCAAGTCATCGACGTGAAGCCGGGCCTGACCGTCATGGAAGGCGCCGTGAAGAACAATGTCCCGGGCATTGACGCCGACTGCGGCGGCGCCTGCGCCTGCGCGACGTGCCACGTCTATGTGGACGAAGCCTGGCTCGATAAGACCGGCGACAAGTCGGCCATGGAAGAGTCGATGCTGGACTTCGCCGAGAACGTTGAGCCCAACAGCCGCCTGTCCTGCCAGATCAAGGTTAGCGACGCGCTGGACGGCTTGATCGTGCGTCTCCCGGAGAGCCAGCACTAAGGCGTACGGCTGGAGCCCGCCTGGTCGGGCTCCGCAGGCCTCTATTAACGACGCCGTCAAAAGAGCGTCGTTATATTGTCGCGAGGGGGTTGCCAGCCGCCGGCTGGCCGACTAGATCACCGCCTCGCTCGGAACGGCATCGCGACCGGACGACGCGGCCCCCGAAAGGGAGTTGCATCGGTTCAGACGCTTCGCTAAAAACCTCGCTCCAATCGACTCAGTGATGGATCCGCAAGGGCGGCTTCGGCAGCCCCGGGATCCTCTTTTTGTCTCTTCGATACCGGGTCATCCGGGTTGTCGAAAAAGTCGAAAAGAGTTGGTTGACTTCGGAATGTCGCCTCTTTAGAAGCGCCGCTCCGGACATCGCCGCCAAGACTTCGCAAGAATTCAGCGGCGCGATGTAAGGTCTAGTTACTCGGTGCTTTGAAGTTTCTTCAAAATAATCGGTTGACTGGATTGGTTGGCTTCTCTAGAAGCTGGCCGCTCCGGCGGATCCGGATTTTCTGGTTTCGCCGCCCGGTTCGAAAAGTTTTAAAAAAACGATTTGACACGGAATTCGAGGTTGGATAGATAGCCGCCTCCGCCGACATCGGGCGCTAAACGATGGGGCCGCTGAGGTGGTTCGGGTCTTTGACATTGTTGAATTGGAAAGAGAAACGCAGGCGGCGGCGCTCTGGCGATGACCTTCGGGTCATCAACTGACGCTGACGAATGCGGTCTCTTGAAGAAGACACCATTACGCCGGTTGGCCTTCGGGTCGATCGAGTGATGGGAACTCGTCAAGAAACTATGCAAACCAGATACCTGGTCCTGGGTTTTCCCCTGGGATCGGAAGTCTGAAGTCAATGTCAACTCAACCTGAGAGTTTGATCCTGGCTCAGAGCGAACGCTGGCGGCAGGCCTAACACATGCAAGTCGAACGGATCCTTCGGGATTAGTGGCGGACGGGTGAGTAACACGTGGGAACGTGCCCTTTGGTTCGGAACAACTCAGGGAAACTTGAGCTAATACCGGATGTGCCCTTCGGGGGAAAGATTTATCGCCATTGGAGCGGCCCGCGTCTGATTAGCTAGTTGGTGAGGTAAAGGCTCACCAAGGCGACGATCAGTAGCTGGTCTGAGAGGATGATCAGCCACATTGGGACTGAGACACGGCCCAAACTCCTACGGGAGGCAGCAGTGGGGAATCTTGCGCAATGGGCGAAAGCCTGACGCAGCCATGCCG